>DATLMN010000254.1:0-29312 GCA_035537255.1 Pyrinomonadaceae bacterium
ACTCCGCCGCGAACCTCGAAACGGCTTTTGTGCTTCCCCAGATTCTTATCTTTCGGCATCCCTTTTTAGCTCCTCCTTGTGTCAACAATGCGCCACACCTTCAGCCGCTTGACAGTCTGCATCGCGCATTCGTATATTCGCCTTACAAGCCTTTGCCACCTTAGCTCAGTTGGTAGAGCATTCGATTCGTAATCGAAAGGTCGTCAGTTCGACTCTGACAGGTGGCTCCAGAATTTTAATTGCCGTATAGCTGATAGCTCAGTTATACGGCAATTGCTTTTCAACGTCTATTCTTCAGCCAGCCATTTTTGCAGCCAACCCAATTTTTCACCATACGTTCCGGAAGTGTTGTATATTCTCGCCAGGCATACGACGACCCCTACCGTGTCTGAATGACTTACGGCAGCCACCAGCTCAGTATCGGCCAGCGTGGGCGCTTCAAAGAGTAAGAGCGTTCTCTTGCGGCGCAACTGACTTGAAATCCTTCATCCAGGTTTTCCCTGTGGGATAGTTACATGAACCAATCGGCAGGTCTTATTCGTTCTGTTTCCCTTAGAGGCCGGTCAAATCGCGCCTGCGATTAATCGTGCAGGCACATGAGAGGTGAGCCTCGGATGACTTTACCGGAGACCGTGCGCCTTCAATTAGAGAATCCGCAACTCGGTCGCGACGAGCGAGCGCGCTTGCGTTGCCTGCTGGCAGAAGAGCTTGAACAGAGAGGCCAATATGAGGCCGCGCGCAACGCTTTGGCGGAGTTGTGGCAGGGCGTCTGTATGCGGCCGTTGATCGATGGTCTGGATGAATTGACTGCCGGTGAAGTGTTGTTGCGCGCGGGAGCATTGTCCGGATGGCTAGGCAGCGCCAGCCAGATCGTCGGCGCGCAGGAAGCGGCCAAAGACCTGATCGGCGAAAGTATGACTCTCTTTGTGAAACTCAAAGAGCCGCTCAAAGCCGACGCCGCGCGCAGCGAGCTTGCGCTTTGCTGCTGGCGCGAAGGCGCGTTCGGCGAGGCACGCCTGCTTTTGGAAGATGTTTTCTTGCGGCTCACTGAAGAGAGTCTTGAGCTAAGAGCCAAAACTTTGCTCCGGCGTGTCCTGATAGAAATATCCGTCAGCAGATTCCAGGATGCGCTTTACCAGCTCGCTGATGCTGCTCATATTTTCGAGGCGTGTCCGGATCAACTCTTGAAGGGCAAATTTCATCAACAACTGGCGCACACACTGAAGTCTCTGGGAGCATCCGAACACAGGCGCGATTATATAGACCGCGCGATTGTCGAATACACCGCAGCGACTGAGCATTTCGAGCAGGCAGATCACACAGGCTACAGAGCGGAGGCCGAGAACAATCTGGGCCAACTGTGCTTGATGATCGGTCGTGACGCTGAGGCCCTCTATCATCTTGATCGCGCACGCAGCCTGTTTGCGGACTTAAAGGAGAGCCGTCTGATCGCACAGGTCGATGAAATTCGCGCGCGTATCTTACTCAAGCGGGGGCGACCCCAAGAGGCAGGACAGGTCATTTCGGAATCGGTGCGCGTGCTGGAACAGGTCGAAGAACATTCGATTTTGGCATCATCGCTGACCATGCAGGGAGTCGTGCTGGCAAGGCTGGATCGCTTAGACCAATCTTATGCCGCTTTGGAGCGCGCGATGAATATTGCACGGCAGGCGGGCGCTCTGGAAACGGCTGGCCGCGCCGCATTGACGCTGCTGGAAGAACACATCACACGAATGACGCGCGAGGAGCGCCGTGACGTTTACGCGCACGCAGACGAATGGCTCGCGGGCACGCAGGACACAGAGGACGTATCTCGCCTTCGTGCGTGCGCGCGTCGATTGATGGCGAGCAGCCCTGTCGAAGCTCCTGCCCGTCAATCAACCGTCTCCTTTATACATGCCAGCGAAGAGACGGCGGCGTTGCTTGAGAGGGCTGAGCGCTTGGCCCATACGGAGCTTCCCATTCTGTTGACAGGAGAGACGGGTGTCGGCAAGGAGGTGCTGGCGCGTCTGATTCATCATTGGAGCAGTCGCGCGGGCTCGTTTGTTACTCTCAAATGCGGCGCTCTTACAGAACGGCAAGACGATACGCAGCAGAGCGAGGGCGCACCTGTGGAAGCCATCGCGGAGTACACAGACGCAGTCCGCAAAGCGGCGGGCGGCACGCTCTTTTTAGAAGAGATTTCCGCGCTCACGTTGGCGGATCAAGGCAAGCTTCTGCACCTGATCGAAGCGGGCGAGATCATGCTCGTGGGTGCGCACGCGCCCGAACACGTGAATGTGCGGATCGTCGCCTCGACCAACGTTTCGCTCTCGAAGCTTCTTGCAGAAGAGCGCTTCCGCGAAGATTTGTTCTACCGCATCACGCCGTTCGAGTTGGAGATTTCACCATTGAGAGAGCGGCCAGACGATCTGGTTGCACTGGCACAGCATTTCGTCGAGCAGATTTCCGAGCGCGAAGGCAGAAAAATTACTTTTGCTCCGAGCAGTCTGGAATCTCTCAAAGGGTTGCCGCTGTACGGCAATGCGCGCGAGCTGCGAGCCATCATAGAGCACGCCGCCGCTACATCTAAGGGCCAAGCCATCAGTGAAGGTGCGTTCAAGCTCTTGCTGCTGCGCACGACCGGCAAAGGAACTCTGTTTGAGCCATGGCAGGAGTTTTCGCTTCCGGAAGAAGTGCTGCTCTACGAAGAGCGTTTAATCGCGCGGGCTTTAAGAGAGGCCCAAGGGAAGGTGACACAAGCGGCGCGGCTGTTGGGTTTGAGCCACCAGACGCTGACAGCCATTCTTGAATCAAGGCACACCAGGTTGCTGGCGATGAGGACGCTCGTGCAGTCGCGCAGGCGCAGCATCATCAAACGAAAGTAAGAGATTAGCGATTAGAAGATAAGAGATCATCACGTTTAAGCATCACGTTCTATTTATCGAAGAGGTTTTCGTTATGAGTCAGGCGAAAGTTGATTTCAAAGTCCTCCCTTGGGAAGAAACGGCTGTGGGCGCTCGCTCAAAAGCTTTTGTCGGGGATGGAAAGAAGCTGCGTCTCGTTGAGTTCACAGAGGAATTCGTCGAGCATGAATGGTGTTTGAAAAGTCATACGGGTTATGTGCTGGAAGGCGAGATGGAAATAACTTTTGACGATGGGACGGAGCGGCTCAGCACAGGGGATGGAATCTTTATCGCGGGAGGAGAGCGGCAACGTCATCGCGCTCGCGTCGCGGCGGGCTCATCTCTACGGTTGATACTGGTCGAAGATGCTGAATAGCTGTCCGCTATGCTCACAGACCTCTCTCAATTTATCAACGGCTCGTAAGAAACCTCCTCGTCCATCTTATTGATGATCTTATGTACCTCTTCGATCAGTGCAGTGGAATTTTGATAGAGCTTCTGCTCTTTAATCTCTGCGGCGCTGACGGGCCCTTCCATATTGATCGCTCCCGTTTTTTCGTTCAGCTTTAGCTCGATAGTGATTTTGAAGTAACGACGAATGCCTGAATCAGCCAAAGGGTATTCGAGAGTGTCCTTCACCAGTAGCTTTCGTGCTTTGATCAGCTCGATCAATCTCCTTTTATCTTCATCCGACAGCTTGAACTCCTTGCGCACAGGCTTTCGTCTGCCCCCGGCCATCCCGAAATAAGCCAGCTCGTAAATAATCCGTTCCTGAGCAATGCTGATCGTGGTTCTTTTTCCGCCGCTGTCACGGCTACGCTCGCCTCTGACAAGCGTTATAGAGATTTCGAGATTATCAGTCCCAAAACCAAACGCCGGATACGCGCAGAGACAGATCAACAAGGCGGGCAGCAGTAATTTGCGCATGAGTGTAAAGCTCCTTGCTTGCGGGGCAGAGGAAAAGTAGATCAGCTCTCTTCGAGCGGCGGCCATTGCCTGTCCACGAACTCAAGGTGCAGATGCTTTTGACCGTCCGCGCCACGGCGCAAACGGCGCACGGCGGCGATGACAGCGATGCGGTAATGCGCGCTGCGCACACGCACGAAGCGCCCGCGCGCTATATCAAGCTCTGTGAGCACGGACATCCCGCGACGGCTGATATTCTCAGTCCGCGCAGTCTCGCTCGTGAGCACTGCACCTTCCGTGTCCTGAACTTCTATGATGACATCTTCGGCCAGGGAGCTTCGCGTCCCCGCACGGCGCTCAAGTGTACCGGCGCGCACCGTCGCCGTATCGGGACACTCGCGCATGCCCCATAGATTGTTCTCTGCGGGCGCGCTTGCGATCAGGTAACGCTCTGCCGGGTTGGTCTCGAAACTGAGCGGCGGCTGTTTGCCTATAAAGGCGACCCCGATCTCGAAGCGCGGCAGTCCGCCTACCACTTCGAGCGCGAGCGGGCGGGCGTGCCTGACCAGCGCCCAGATGTTGTACTGCTCATCCGTGTAATCATAACAGCGCAACTGGCGCGGCAAAGGCATGGTCAGGTGCAGGAGTCTTCCGGTTTCCGTCGGGCGAGAGATACGCAGGCGTGCGCCAAACGGCGTGATGTCGATCAGGTGCGTCCGTTCGACCCAGCCGTGATCCTCGCTCTCGCGACAATGAACGCGGACGGGAAGGCGCATCTCAAGACGTTCGCGCAGTCGTCTGACAGCTTTGCCCTCACCTTGTTGCATCGAGACCTTCTCCATCGTGAGTTAGAACGGGCGAGCAGTTGAACGCGCGTCTACTATTATCACTGTAACAAGCGTCCACTCTCAGTGCTGCCAGCGGAATTAGACTCATACTTATTTACAGCCTGCGTCGTCGAGCGGTTGGACTGAGCCCTTCAGCTCCGGCAGAGTGGCATCGACGGGCGCGACGAAAATCTCCGTCGACAGTGTTTCGCGGTATCCGCCGTCGATGACGACTATGCGGCTGGCGTCAATGTCGTGCCTGTTGATCAGCCAATCCTTGGCGCGCTCTGCTCGCTCAAGCGCCGCCGATTCCTCGCTACAGCGACCACCATAAACGATGATATAGCCTTGCGCGTCAGGCGCGCGGCGCAGTTCTCTGGCAAGGCCCGTGAGATGTTCCTTCTCAAGCTCGAACGTCACATCGCCATAACCAGCAAAGCGACGCGCTGTCGTGTTGCCCGTGTTATTCGTATTATCAATGCGCGGCGCGTCCGCAGGCTTTCTGACAACCTCTGCGGGCTTGACGACGACCGCTTCGCTCGTTCTGCTGACGGGTTGAGGCGGGCTTGCAGCGCGCTCCGCAGGCTTGGTCGCAGGCGCAGTCGGCCTCGTCACGCTTTCCGCAGGCTTGATCGGCGCGCTATTCGAGTTCATCACGAGGATGGCGCATGATACTGTGCTCTGGCAATCGCGACCGAGCCCGCCGACGACAACCTTCGCAGTGATGCGACGCCCTCCCATGCCCGTCGTATCGACTATGATCGAAGGAGTTCCCTGCCCTTCGCTGATCCTGCCATTTGAAATCGTCCAGCTAAAGGAGAGCGCCGCGTTGGGATCGTCGCCTGCGACCAGTGCTGAAAATCTCAACTGCGTATCCTGTTCGACCGTTTCGAGTGGGCAGGCGATGACAAGCTGCGGGCACTTCGGTGCTGGCCGCGCGTATTGGCTACTGCCGCCGACGGGCACGATCAATAACAGGCATAACAGGCCGAGCGCTATGGTCATCAGCTTCACGACGGGGCTTCTCCTCTTCGGGGCATGAATTATATAGGTAGTTACGGGGCTGTCCAAATATTTAGAATCCACCCGCCCGAGCGCTTCGTCTGTAGGCAAATATTAAGAACGGGCAACCTTTGGCCGCGCGGGACTTTTATCTTAGTTCGAGTTTTATCTAACGGACGCGGGCGCTGCTGGCAGAAGAGACTTTCAGCTCTTATTTTTCGTTCGCATTGTCGAGTAAGCGTGTGGTGTTCTCCGTGACGCTCGGCGGATAAACCATTTCCGCTGTCTCTATGCGACGCTTGCCGAACTCGCTGGCGGGTATGCTCTGCTGCGGCGGCAGGGCTGTGGGCGAGGCAGTGGCATGTAAGTGCGACTGCATCATCGCCTGATTGTAAGCAGGAGGCATAGCAGGCTTCCCAGTCTTCACTCCTTCCTCAATCATCAAGGCATAAATGAAGCGTATGAATCCGCCGAAGGCGCAGAAGACTGCCGCCAGTGCGATAAATTCTTTGGGCATGATGCCGAGCTTTGCCAGGATGGCCGTCATCGGCACGATGAATGCCGTCAAAAGCATCAGCATAATTCCCTGTCGTATGCCGCGCTCACGCGCGGAGCGTTGCCGGTGCATCTGTGTCTCTGCAACTGCCCAGGCGAGCGGCGCTGCGCCGTCCGTCGCGAGCAGTTCTTTGAGGGCCTCAAGCTGAAAACCGCAGCGCGGGCAGAAACGCACGCCGTCAGTTATTTGCTGCTGACCACATTTTGGACAAAACATGAAGCTCCATTCCCCTTCATAGGGATGCGCGACCTCTTTTATATACTCGCGTGAGCATACGAAAGCAATTCACTTGATGTTCCTGATCGAAGGGAAGCGGACGCGCTTGCTGGCTCGCCCTTTATCAGCGCTCGCTAGAGCGCGTCCGGCCTTGATTCGTTCGTCGTCCCTTCGGCCAGTTTGTCCAGCGACTTGCCCGTGGCACGAAAGACCGTCCACTCCTCCATCGGCACAGCGCCCAGATTTTCGTAGAACCTGATCGCCGGTTCATTCCAATCGAGCACGGCCCATTCCAGACGACCGCAGCCGCGTTCCTTCGCCAGCCGCGCAAGATAAACCAACAGCGCGCGACCGATCCCACGCCCACGCGCGTGCGGCTGCACGTAGAGGTCTTCCAAATAGATGCCAGGGCGTCCCACGAAGGTCGAGAAGTTGTGAAAAAAGAGGGCGAAGCCGACCGCCTGATCTTTATCATAAGCGATGATGACCTCCGCTTTAACGTTCGCGCCGAACAAAGATTCGCGCAGCAGTTCTTCGGTCGCCACTACCTCGTGCGAGAGCCGTTCGTACTCTGCCAGCTCTTTGATAAAAGAGAGGATCAGCGAAAGGTCAGATGCTTGCGCCTTCTCGATTCGCACATTATCCATTCCCGCTGCTGAACTCATACAAAACCTTTCACTGTCAGGTCGATCAACGACAGACCGCATAGGGCTTCGCCGCTGCTTCAAATCATCTAAGTGCTCACAGCGCTTACGCCGTTCTTGACCATGTACGATTGATCTCGCACGACAACAGTTTCCGGCTCGAATCGCACGAGGACGTAATCCTTATCGCCGAGTATCTCAAGGAAGCGCGCGTCCCATTGCGACAGTTCTTCGCCCAGGTAACGTGCAATTAGTCGCTTTACTTTCTCCTCGTCGTGCGGCTCTAAGTGCGCGCGGCCGCGAAAGCCCAGATGTTGAACCATCCCCGTCGCGCGATCAAAGTCCACGATGCCGATGGCGCAGCGCCCGTCCGCTTCTATGCGCTTCGGGAAAGTGTCCGTGCGATAGTTGCCGATAATCCATAGATGTTCGTCCTCCCACAAAAACCAGACGGGAGATTCCCTTGGGCCCGCCTCGCAGACGGTCGCGAGATGTGCGAAGAGCGGGCGCGAGAGCAAGTCCCGCATCAGGTCGCGCGCGCTCTCGTCTGCAAGATCAAAGTGGCTGCCCGTACGTGGGACTATTTTCATAGATTTGCTTTTGAGCGGCGTGCAGTCGCTTTACCTTTTGACACCGATGACCTCGACCATCGGCGGCGTACAGAAGAACGCTCCCGGATCACTTGAGCGCTCATCCCAGAGCCTTTCAAAGGTCTGTCTCTCCGACTGGCTTATCAGTTCCATTTCGACGAGGACGGGCAGATAGTTCTGGAAAAAAGTCTCAGGCCATTTCCAAAGCGCCGTGCCGGGTCTGGCGATACGCACCAGCGAGTTGATCTCGCGCACTTCTAACCCGCAGCGCTCCATCATCGCGGGCACATAGCTGCCGACATTCGGATTACCCTGCCGCAGACGAAAGGACTGCGCCACGACCTTAAAGATGTGATCGAAAATCTCGTCCTTGGGCGCAATGACTGCCGCCTCGTAATTAAAATAGTCCTGCACGACAAAAGTTTTTCCGGGTCGCAGGGCACGGGCCACAGCCGATACCACGGACTCAGGATTCTCCACGAAGCAGAGCACCCATCGCGCGTATGCTCCATCCACGCTGCGCTCTGCAATATCCAGTTGGCCCACGTCGCCGATCATTGTCTCTATGTTGGAGACCTCGCGAACACGCATCTGCTCGCGCAGGTGATCTATAAAGCGCTGCGACATATCTATGGCGATGACGTGACCGGAGCCGCCGACCAGCCGCGCCAGCTCGAAACTGACGTACCCAGGCCCGCAACCCACATCTAGTAATCTATCGCCCGGGCCAAAGCCCGCGCGCTCCCAGCCGCGAACCGCTTCCGCCAGCCACAACTGATGCTGAAACCCTAAGCGTACAAGCTCGTCCGCATCTGTCCCGAGCACGTACTCCTGTTCGCTACCTGTCTCCTGCTTAGTCTCGCTCATGATGAATGACCGTTATCCGTCCCGTCTTTGCGTGCGATGATCCGGACTTTGTCCCCGACACGAAGCCGCCCTCCCGTCGCTTGAGCGATCAGGTATTGACCGAAGAGCACCTTGCTATCAATAGTGCGATAAGTCGCTAAGGTTTTAAGCGGCTCAGAGCCTGCGCGCACGCCTTTGTCCTGATCAATGGTCGTCATCTGGCAGCGGTCACAGGGCTTGACCAGATGAAAGCGTGTGTCGCCGAGCTGTATCTCCTTCCACTCATCTTCGGCGAAAGCGGTTGTGCCTGTAAGTACGAAGTTCGGGCGAAAGCGGTTCATCGGAAAGGGCGTTCCACCGAGTTGGTCATTCAACTGATCGAGCGAAGCCTCGCCGATCAGCATAAATGGATAGCCGTCCGCGAAACTAACTATGTCCTGATCGATGGCAAAGAGCGGATTGACCTCGCGGCGCGTCTCGTCTGGCATATAGACCAGACGGCAGGGTGTTTGCAGAAAACGGCTGAACCATTCGTCTGCGTGATCTGCAACAGTTGTTGCCTGACAGACGCTTCGCCAGACCGTGACGGTTCGCAGTTCGGAGGTCAAAGGCGTATAGGGGATCAATAAATCCTCCATGCCCTCTGCGCTGGCCCTCAATCCTTCCGGGTCTAACTTGAGCGCGATGGTCGCCATGCGCGAATGCTCACGCTGCGTCATAAAGATGTTCTCTTCATCGACGAGCATCCAACGGCGGTCGTATTGCAGACCGCGCCGTTCCACTATGGCTTCATCTAGGGTGATGCCTTTCAGGGATTTTACAGGGTAGACGTAGAGGCTTTGGAGCGTGATCTCCTGGCTTTCTTTTATCATGCACGGTCTCTGTGGCTGACTGGCGGGTTTTAATCTGACTTTAAATACCGAATCGCCGACGGCACTTAAAGTGCGCCGCCGATTCGGTCGTGTATAGATTGAAGGTGACTGGCGCGCTTAACGGCCGGTCTGCTGTCTCAACCTCTTGGCGCTTTTTCTGATGTGATCGCTGAGCGAGATGATACCGCCGAGGTCTCTGCGGGCGTCCGCGACGGCTGCGACATCAAGCACGGCGACGTTGCCGAGCCCCGGCAGAGGATTCGCGCCGAAGTGCCTGACCATTTCGTCCAGCCTCTTTAGAGAAGCCGTCAGAGACTGGTTATCTAAAATCTCTGCTTCCGGCTGCGGCTGCTCAGATTTCTCTAACTTCGGCAATCTGAGATTGAGCCTCAGGCGCTCTGCGCGTTTCTTTATCTCGCCGGTCGATTTGATGATCCGGTCGTAGTCCGGCGCTGTGCTCACGGAGACCGAACGCATCATCTCCGTATTAAAGAACTGTATGCGCTCTGTATCCTGTCTGACCTGCGCGGCGCGAGCCCGACGAAATGCCAGAGCGCGCCTGTCGTACGTGTCGAACGGATTGTCATTGACTCTCTGATCGTCTGTGCCAATTCGATTGTGATCACGGTGCATACGGTCGCGCGATGTCTCAAGAGTCTCAACACGCGGCTCAAGGACGCGGCCCGGCGGTTGGGCCTGCGCGGAGAGTGCTGAGATAAAGAGCAGCGAGACGGCTGCGGCGAAGAATACTAAAAGCCTCTGACAAAGATTTTTCACGGCTGACCTCCGAATTTCAAGACGGGAGAGTTTCATGTAAGAGCTACTATAACATAACTACTTTTCGACAATCATCAGGACACAGCGTAGATGAAGCGAGTTTTGTGCAGCGCAGACCTTTGCCCTGCTTCGCAGGTCTCCGAAAGCTTTCAAAGCACTTAGCATTGCTGCGCGCGTGTGCTTGCTAAAAGGGCTGGTATCAAAAGGCACGCGCCCTTATACTCCTCGCCAATTTATGTTGTTCGTATCTCTCTCGTACTTGCTCGAAGCGAAGCCTGTTTCAAAGGGAGCTTAAGAGGATGAGTTTAAAAAGAATGCTGGCGGCAATCGTTATGTTGATGAGCGCAGGTTTAGCGTCTGTGTCTCTGCCCGCTCTCGCCGTGAATAATCAGGGCGGTGCGCTCTATCGCGCTCCCGCAGAGGTGAGATTACAGGGTTTGATTAGAAGACGATTCGCTAGCTTTTATGGAAGCAGTCCGGGACAGGAATTGATCATAGAGCGTTTCTATCCCATCGGATGGAGCAGAGACGGAAAGCTCGCCTACTACGTAGAGCCCGGCGATGAAGCGTGCGGCTGCTACTTCGCCAAGCTCGTCATCAAAGACCTCAAGTCGGACAAAGTCCTCTGGCAATTCGATTACGACAGCAGTGACCTACAGGACACGATGAAGAACAGAACGCCAGAATCGCCGGGCGCTTTGTGGCGCTACAAGCGCGACCTCTTCAACAGTAAATTGCGCGAGCACAGTATTGTCGCACAGGGACGATTCGCGCTGCTGCTCTTTCCAGCCACCTACGAGGGCGATCAACTAACCGTAGACCTCAAGACCAAAGAGACGGGCGGCGAACAAATTTACGGCGTGATTAGCAACGCCGTCTTGCAGCTCAACTCAAAGCGTAAAGGTCGGAAGACGATCTTCGAGCAGACTTACAAAGCAGACGAAGGCTCGCCACTAGACATGAAGGTGCTGGGATACTTGAAAAGCCCCTTTGAGCCGCGCGTGGCCGTCGTTATGGCGGAAGTCTGGCGCGGCTACGAAGGCCCACCGCACACCACACACGTCAACGTCGTCGGCGCAAGTCTCGATACGGGATTCCAATAAGGCGCTTAACAACTCAAACAAAGCGCGACGCCTCAATTGCGTGCCTTTCATCATCCTTTCTCACGGCGTGCCTTGAAGGTTGTTTTTAGACGTGGGTTGATGCGGGCGTTGGATTGCTCTATGTCCGCGATGAATGGTTAAGGATACATCTGTTCCGGCGGCGGAGGCGCTTCATAATTTACGTGCTTTCTTTTTAACAGCGGAAGCATCGTCAAGGCGACGTAGCTGATCGCCCCATAAAGCGTGATGTTGCACAGAGCCATGAACAATAGTCCGGTTAAAAGGTCTGCGTCAGAGGGTTGGCGGCCAATCAGGAAAATCCATATCGGGCGCGGCCACCCGAACGGGATGACCATAAACTCAGGCACGCGCTTTCCGGTGTAGTCTCCGACCGCTGAAAGTATAATCATATAACTCAGCGGCAGTAAGAAGCCTAGAACAGCAGATATAATCAAGCGTTTTATGCTGAAGAGACGCAACGGATTCATTTACCTTCTTCAAAAGGAAATCGTTTGTGATCAACGGTCGAGCGAAACGCGTCCTCATCTACACGGCTTCGCTGTTGATCGCGCCGATGCCCGTCATGCCTTACGAAAGGGGCACACGCGAGTATGCCCTGGCGATTGTGGCGTGCGGCGCTCTACTTTCACTTTCGAGTTTCTATGTCGCACGGGGCGAGGCGAAGCTCAAACACCGCTCTCTCTTAGGCAATAAATTGCTCGCGGCATCGCTTATCACACTTTTGTTCGGGATGTTAATGCTCTTGGGCTCAATCCTCTATCTTAGTTTGACCTAAATCGAAAGAGGAAGTAGACGGCAACGCCGCTTGAGCCGATATGCGGGATGATTCCGTGTACCTGAATTTACAGGCTAGGGCGCAGCAGGCCGCGAAAGATTCCCTGGACTTCGACCTGCGCAGCGCGCAGTCTCATGGGGGCGAGCTGTGAGTTGGCCGGACGAAGCTCTACCTCGTGGCCGAAGCGAAAGAGGCGCTTGAGGGTGGCGCGCGCGCCGTCGACCAGAGCGACGACGATCTCGCCGTCGCGCGCTTCGGTGCGATTCTCTATAAGCGCGATGTCGCCATCACAGATATGCTCGTCAATCATCGAGTCGCCTTTGACCCGCAGCGCATAGACGCGCTCTGGCCGCACACGCCCAAGAAGGAAGCGTGGCACGCTGATCGGCTGCGCATCCTCGACCGCATCGATGGGCGCGCCCGCAGCGATGCGTCCGAGCAGCGGTATTTCGCAGGTCGCGTCGGTCGGCGAATCCTCTATCGTGACGGCGAGATTGAAAGCTCCGTCCTCGCGACGACGCGAAAGCAGTCCGCGTTTTTCCAGCGCGGCGATGTGTTTGGCGATGGTGGCTTTGGAAGAGACGTTGAAGTGACGCGCGATCTGCGCGTAAGAGGGTTCATACCCGTGACGCGCGATAAAGCGTGTGATGTAGTCCAGAATCTCTTTCTGGCGTTGCGTGCGTGGCAGCATAAACACTTCTCCGTCTCAAAGGGACACGGGTGAGATTGACGAACGGCAACAGAAGCGGATCGATAAAACTCTTAAGTCCGAGCCGTCATCATAAAGGCGCGCCGACCGAAGCGTCAAGCTTTTGGTCAGCGCGCCCTTTCCCCGACAGAGTTTGAAGAGCAGACAGGTACGCACACTCTCTCGCTGTGCGCTCGCGCCCTCTCTTCATCTTAACGCTTGGAATAGTTGCTCAAGGTCTGCGGAAAGATACGCACTGCCGCAGGCATTTGCGTCATAGACATCGCCGGGCCGGACAGCAGCTCGTGCGCGTTCTTTCCATAGATCGCCTGGTTGAGGTCGTTGTCGTGACCGATCACTGCGCCTTTGAGCGCGACCCCTGCGAATGCACCCTTGCTGCGCGAGTAGGAGAGAATGCCGGCGTCCAGCGTCGCGTTGGTCGTAGCAGAAGCCGTGCGACCGACAGGCCCTGCGGCCACGCTCGCCTCGCCGCCCATCTCCCACTTGTCTTCGAGGATTCCCTTTAATCCTTCCTGATTCATAATCAGAAGAACATAGTCCGTGCTCGATGCGCCGATCTGCGCGCCGATGCTGCCGCCGCCCAGATTAAGGAATGCGGGTTCGCTCCAACCGCCGCTCGTGCGCCGGCTGACGACGCCCTGCCCGCCGCTTCCGCCGACGATAAAGGCAGCCTTCTTGACGCCCGGAAAGACCATGATCGCCTCGGCGCGGTTCAGCAGGTCACGGGGAATCCCTTGATCGGGCGCGCCCATAATCTGTCTGAAGACTTTCGCCGCGTCGTTTGAATGGCGCGCGGCATCCTTCGTCCTCTTATTATTCTGAGCCGGTGTGACCGCCACACTCAAACACATCAATGCCAACACACAAAGCGCGTAAACGGCGCGCCGTTGAAAACAATGCTTCATACCTGATCTCCTCCTCAATTTATTTGAACAGTCGTTTCACTTAAATACTGTACACCGTTACCGGCTGCCCGCCCTGCTGCGCACAGAATATCGAGCCAGCGTTTGCGGAAAAATACGCACGCCCGGCGGCATACGCTTGATGTCGATCTTGCGCGTGCCGGTCAGAATGTCGCGAGCCGAGAGGCCATAGACGGCCTCGTTATCGTTGTTGTCCGGATTGATGACCGTGCCCTTCAATTCCAATCCGGCGAACAGACCCTTGCTGCGCGAGTATGAAAGAATGCCAGCGTCGAGCGTCGCATTGGTCGAAGCAGCAGCCGCACGTCCGACAGGCCCGGCGGCCACGCTTCCCTCCCCGCCGATCTCGAACTTATCTTCGAGCAATCCGTTGATCGCCTCTTTGTTCATAAACAAGAGGACGAAGTCCGTGCTCGATGCGCCGATCTGTAGACCGATGCTGCCGCCGCCCAGATTAAAGAAGGCAGGGGCGCTCCAACCGCCGCGCACGCGACGACTGATGACGCCGCGACCGCCACGACCGCCGACGATAAATCCAGCCTTGATCACGTCGGGGAAAACCGCTACGGCCTCTGCCTTTGAGAGCAGGTCGCGCGGAATCGCATTGTCCGGCGCGGACATAATATCGTTAAAAACCTTGGCGGCCTTCTGCGATTGCCGCGCGGCCTCGTTGATCTTTTTCCTGTCTTTGCTCTGCTGCGCCGCAGCCACACAGGCCAAACTCAAAAGGAGCGCGGCCGTCAAGGCATACTTCAAAATCGAAGACTTCATCGCTGCCGACTTCCCTTTCTGTCTATAGCTTCCCTGGTTTCCGTGTGAACAACTAGCAGAGGAGAGCACACGTGTCCGTCCTTTTGCCGGAGTCAGGAAGCAATGATTGTACCGTGCTTTAAGAGCAGCCCAATCTTACACCCGATGGCGTGCTAAAGTTAAGAAAAAAGCGGCAATCGAAGGGTGTGGACGGCACGCGCGCCGCGCAACAGCCGCACCCGGCGCGCCCGCTTAACGTACATAAAGGCGCGAAACAACAGGCGTTTTCCGAACACCGGAACGAAGGGATGAAGGATGAGGGATGAAATGATTGAATCACCTTTCAAGTGAATCAACCACTCAACCCCTTTCATCCCTCATCCTTCATCCTTCATCCCTTCAATGTCCTGTGTGTCCCTGGCCGCTCATGCTCATGCGGCTCGGGCGCAGACGTATGAAGAAGCGATAAGAGGTCGGATGGTTGCCGTAGATTGCATCGAGCGTGTCCGGTTTAGAGTAGAAGGTAACGTCGCTGCCGATGGCGACGGAGAGTTTTTCCGTATTCCACACATCGCGCGCCGCGCCGAAGGTATAAGCGCCGATGCGAAACAGCGGATGATGATCCGCTATGCCAAGCTGCGCGCGCTCGTCGCTGTTCAGGAGTCCGCCCTTGTCCACCAGCTCAAGCCGCGTGTAAAGATAGTTGCGATCCAGAAAGTTGACGGTCGATTCCGCGACGTAACCGTTAAGGGTCTGCCCCGGCAGATGATGTAGCTCGCGATTGCGCCCCCAGATCAGGCTCGAAGCCCAGTTGCCGCGCGCAAACCTTTTGTTATAGCTCAGGGACGCCGTCATACGTCGCACGTCTCCAGCCTCCAGAGCCTCCGGGTTTTTCAGCAAGCCGTAGCTCACCTGCATGGCCCAGTTGTCGTTGGGCGCAAATGACAGACGAACAGAGCGCGAGTTCCAGGGATTGAACTCGAAGTTATAGCGATTCTCGTCCGGCTCGCGACCGTTGAAGAGAGAGCCTTCGAGTTTGAACCAGCGATAGGTAAAGCCTGTCGTAAAGACGCCAAACGAGATATGCGTCGAATCCTGAAGGTGATGTGCGAGCGGCGCGCTGGGATTCTCCGAAGCAGACCAGCGATGCATAAAGGCCGTTGGCCCAAGCGCTGGCTCGCCCGGAAAACCCACATACGTAAACCACGTCCCGCGCTCGCCTATCGGCACAGTGTATGTGCCGGACAACTCCATAAAGAGGTCGTGCGGGTGCTGCTTATCAACGAGCGGTTTGCCTTTGTAAGTCTCTCCGGTCTGGAACAACAAGGGTGAACCGCCCTGCGGAAAACTGAATGGCTCAAGGCTGAACATGCCGCGCAGTTGCAGCGTGCCGCGCCCCACGCGCGTAAAGGCCATAGGCATAATCCAGTTCTGCGACTCGAATTTCGCCACGCCTCTGGGCCCACCCTGCGCATTGACGCCAAGCTTCATATCGCCGTGAAGAAACAAGAGCCAGCGTCCCGCTCGCGTGTACCACATGTACATCGGCGTCGTGGCGGGCTGCCAGCTTGAGCCTGAGCCCATCTGTCCCATCGAAATTGAGTTGCGCGCACCTGTGCTCGCGCGCAGCACAATATTCATCTGCTCGCCGTTCATCTCCATCAAATCGCCTTCGATTCTTTCCATCCCGGAAGTCTTTCCCCCGCTCATATCCATACCCGGCATAGAACCATGCGGGTCAGAGGCTGGCGCTTCGCTCCCGGTCTCGCCCGCGTTGACGTTTCCTGCATCGTGGCCTTCATGCCCCGTGGTGGGCGCGGGCTGCGGTGGCGCTCCGGTCGCATTATTCGGCGCGCTGCCCTCCGCAGGCGCAGCGGGCGTCGTCGTCCCCCAAGGCTTGGCAGCCGGAGCGGGCGCGGACGCAGGCGCTTCCGTGTGCATGTTGTGCTCGGGCGCTGTGGGCGCTGTGCCCTCTTCAGGTTCAGTCTGCGGCGTGGCGGGCGTTGCAGTGTTCGGCGAAGGCGCGACGGTCGAAGGCGTGTTCATGCCAGGCATCTCCTGATGCTCCGGCTCTTCGGGCTGCGCATTATCGTCGACGCTTGGTGCGGCGGGCGCGGGCGTTTGCCTTGGCGCGCTCCTGCGCGGCGTGGCTCTCCTTTTCGGCGCGGGTTTCTTCTTCGGCGCGGGCTTGGGCTTATTCATGCCCGGCATATTGCTCATGTCGTGCCCTTCGTGCTGTGCGCGCGCGAGATTGCCGGACACATCTGCGCTCAAGGCGAAACAGACGGTTAAGAGAACGAGCGTATAAAATTTTGTACGTAAAAAAGGACGGATCATAATTCCCCTCGAAAAATTTGTTTCAATCGGAAGCGATGTAAGAGCGCGCGTCTTCGTGCGCTAGAGTCCACTTCCGACTGTCCACCTGAAAAACTCTCAGGGTCTGCTGGCAACGCACACGCGTGCGCCGACAACGTTGGGCTGAAACGTAGCTGAAGGGAACTTTAGATAATGAAGGTATTCAGGAGGAGATACTTTGCGACCCGTTGGCCGGGTGGCGAGCCCTGTACTGGAAGAACTGCCGGAACAAATCCGACGACGGGCGGCGCAAACGTCTCTTTATCTTCGGCAGCCGTTTGATAAGTCTCGCGCGTGTTCGGTTGTGAATCGCGCGGATTGACCGGCGCACTTGGAAGATTACTGTGGCTGATGCAATGCCAGCACGAATGCGAGGGCGTCGCCAAAGTCCGCGCTGCATCTTTCGTTTGAGGAACAGCCTCTGCCGCCGTCCCTGCAATCGCTTCATGCTGCGGAGCGGAATGATGAGCAGCAGTTTTATTACTCTCCGCATGACACGACGCGTGCTCGCCCTTGACCGCAGGCGTTGACATCTGTGACGGTGCTCTCATTCCATGCGGGCACAACGCTGCGGCAAGCACACTGCCCCAGCCGCTCAGGGCTAGCGCGCACAGCAGAAGGCTAATAAAGATGTTTCGACGTTGCCGCATAAATTTGAAGCCGTTTGATGCCTGACAAGGCTAGGATAGTTTACTACTGCCGTCGCCAAATATACAGCCGCTATTCTGTCAAAAGGCTGATGGAAGCTGTCACCGGCAATTAACTGATGTGAATTGCACCAGTGGAAGCCGCATCTCGCCTGTGTGTTAACATGCGCCACGCGAAGAGAGAAAACGAAAGAGAGGCGAACGGGTTTGCGGCAACAGCAAGAACAGCAGGACACAGAGCAGCAGCAGCGAGCTGAGTGGGTCGAACAGGTATTAAGCGAAATGAGCCTGGAAGAGCGCGTCGGGCAGTTGTTGATGCCAGACCTGACGGGGACGCTCCTACACGAAGAGAGCGAGCAGTACACGCGGCTCATAAACTTTATCGAACGCCTGCATGTCGGCGGCTTTATCATCTACAACGGCGATGCTTTTACGACCGCCGCGCTCGTCAATCGCCTGCAACGCAGAGCGCGCGTGCCGCTTCTCTTCGCCTCGGATTTCGAAGGCGGCGTCGGGATGCAACTTCGCGGAGGAACGCGTCTGCCGCGAGCGATGGCGCTCGCCGCGACGGGTGATGCGGAGTCCGCCGCAGAGGCCGCGCGGATCACCGCGCGCGAAGGCCGCGCGATAGGCGTTCACGTCAACTTTTATCCCGTGCTCGATGTCAACAACAATCCCGCCAATCCGATCATCAACACGCGCGCCTTCAGCGACGATCCCGAACGCGTGGCGCACTTCGGCGCGGCCTTTATACGCGCCGCGCAGGACGAAGGACAGCTCGCGACGGCCAAACATTTTCCAGGCCACGGCGACACCTCGCTCGATTCGCATATCCTTTTGCCCACGCTGGACGCCTCGCGTGAAAGATTAGAGCGCGTAGAGCTTGCTCCCTTCCGCGATGCTGTGAAGAGAGGCGTGCGCGCCATCATGACCGCGCACATCAGCGTGCCCTCGCTCGACACGGAAGATGAAGAGCCGCGTCCGGCGACGCTCTCGCCTGCGCTTGTGGACGGAGTGCTGCGCAGAGATTTCGGCTTTGATGGTCTGGTCTTCACGGATGCTCTTTCGATGGGCGCGGTCTCTGATCGTTACACATCGGGCGAGGCAGCCGTGCAGGCAGTCCTGGCCGGGTGCGATGTCGTGTTGTATCCGACGGACGTGGAGGCCGCGCACGGCGCGCTGTGCGAAGCCGTCGAGAGCGGAAGACTAAAGCGCGAGCGCATAGACGAGTCCGCGCGACGCATCCTCAGCGCGAAAGCGTGGTGCGGTCTTCCCGCGCGGCGCGAGGTTTCGCTCGAAGGCGTGTGGGATGTGCTCTCGAATCCTCAGCACACCTCGACCGCGCGCGAGCTTTTCGAGCGCGCAGTCACTCTCGTGCGCGACCCGGCAGGTCTTTTGCCGGTGGAGAATAAGCGCGTTGTTGGCATCATCCTGAAGGATTCCGTTCCGGTCTGGGCACACGTGCTGAGAGAGCCCGCCGGGCTGCCTTTCTCGCGCGAAGTGTCCGCACGATTTCGCGGGCGAGTCATAGAGTCCAGCGCCGACGCCGCGAACATAGAGGAGATACTGGCCGCGTGTATGGATTGCGATGTAGCGCTGGTGGCCGTCTGCTCGCGCGTCGCGGCCTACAAGGGCAGCGTCTCGCTCGCGCATGCTCACGGCGAAGTCCTGCGCGCTCTGGCAAGTCACGGTGTGCCCACAATCGTCTCCGTGTTCGGCAACCCGTACGTGCTGCCGCACGTGCCCGAGAGTGCAACGACGCTGCTGACGTTCGAATCTGCGGTCGAAGCCGAAGAAGCCGCCGTGCGCGTCATCGCAGGGCTCCTCCCGGCGCGGGGACACTCGCCTGTGCATCTTGAAACCCTTTCGGTAACTTAAGATTCACCACAGAGGCACAGAGAGCACAGAGGGGGCACAGAGGATTGAGAATTGTTCAACTCTCTGTGCTTCCTCCGTGTCCTCTGTGCCTCTGTGGTGAAACAGCAATTTACATCACACTCAATTTCAAACCATCTCCCAGATTCATTTATCCGTGATGTCGTACTGAATATTTTCTCCGGCAATTTGACCGCGCGGCGCGAATGGTGAGAGGATGCGCATCACCTGATAAAAAATTTTACGGAGGTTGGTATCATGGAGATTGATAAGGACAAGGTGCGGACACAGGAAGACGAGGGCGAGCCAGCGCCGATAGATCAGGTCGAAGGCCGCGTCGAAGCGGAGATGAAACGCGCCGAAGGCCGCGCCAAAGAACGCGTCGCACAGGGCCTGGAAGACCCTGAACTGGAGCGCGAAGGCCGCGAGCTAAAGGAAGAAGGCAAACGCGCGCTGGAAGAAGAAAGAAGCAAGGAAGAAACGAAGGGATGAGGGCGGCAGTGTGAGGGATGAAAGGAATGCTGATTCAAGGTGACTGCTTTCCTTTTCATCCCTCATCCTTCATCCTTCATCCCTTGGTTATTCTTTGTTCCCGCTGCGGCTGACAGAGCTGCCGGTTTCGATCAGCCAGGGGCCGCGATCATTGCCTGTGAGGTCTGAATCGCGGACTGTGCCCGCGCCGTTGTTGTAGGCCCAGACGGCCTGACGTGAGTTGCGGTTAATTTTGCAGCGCCGCACCAGCGGGTCCCCGCCCTCCGCCGTCGAAAGACCCGCGTAGGCGTTCTTGAAAATCTCGCAATCCTCAATCGTGCCCTTGCTGTTTTTCCAGACGAAGACGCCGCTCACCTTGCTCTCGGAAATCCTGCATCCTTTAATGAGCGGATCGCTGCCGTCCTTAATCTCGATTCCGGCGAAGACGTGGACGTTGATGTCGCAATCTTCAATCGTTCCCTTGCCGTGATCGTAGAAGAAGATGCCGCCCGCCTTGCCGTTATGAATCTTAGTCTTGCGTATGATGGGACTGGCATATTCCCCGATAGTTATACCGGCGTAGTCGTTGCCGTAAATATCACAGTCTTCAATCGTTCCCTTACTGTTTTGCCAGATGTAGAGTCCACTCGCCTTGTTATCGTGGAGCTTTGAGCGACGCACAATGGTGCTGCTTCCGTCTTTGATCTCGACGGCGGCGTTGACGTTGCCGTAGATGTCGCAGTCTTCAATCGTCCCCTTGCCGTGATCGTAGGCGAAGACGCCCCCCGACTTTGCATTATGTATCTGCGTGCGACGGATGATGGGGTCTGCCATCGTGCCGTGAATCGCGACGGCCGCCAGCGAGTCCGAAGTAATATCGCAATCTTCTATGATCAGTTGCCCGCGTGGTATATCGACGGCGAAGAACTCTTTAGGCGAGGTGCGCCCGCGCAGGGTCAGCCCCCGCACGGTCGCGCTCTCTGTCTCCATGCGTATGCAGTTGGTCTCCGTGCTCTCGACGACGATGTCGCGCAGCGGCCCGTCGCCCACGATCTCCAAACGTTTGTCTATCGCCAGTCCTTCGTTATAGAAACCCGGGCGCACCATGATGCGTGAGCCGGGCTGGGCGTTCTTGATCGCCTCCGTGATGGTGGTGTATTGTCCGCCGCCGCTTTTAGAGACGATCAGGGTCGGCGTCTGTAACATCTTGTAGACGACGAAAGCACCGACGAGTCCCAGGGCAATGATGACCAGAAGAGAGATGCCGATGATCCAGGGCCAGGGGCTGCCGCCGCGACGAGCGCCAAGGCTCGCTTGCGCGTAGCCTCCGGGCTGTGCGGGCGTGTAAGGCGACGGGCTGTATGACGGCGGCGGATTGACGGGAGTCTGCGACGGCGGCATGACATCCGTGCGGCGCTGTTCGGTCGGGCGCGTCGCAGGGATGCGCAGCGTCTGCTGCGGGTCGTAAGCAGAACCGGATTCGACGTGCAGAAGCGGCGCGCCGTCGTCAAGGCAAAAGTTGAGCGCGGCCTCATCCGCATAGGTGCGGTCACAGGCGGGGCAGCGTTTCATTTGCGCCTCCGATTATCTACAGAAAGCGCACCGCAAGAGTTTTTCCGAAGGCGAGGTTGAAATGTGACCTTGGGCGCGCGGGAAAAGAAATCTGTTTCCGGTTTTAAGCTCAGACCTTATCGTTGACGGCATGCTCGACGGCTTCGCGCATCAACTGCGGAGTCTGTTGCGGGTTAAAGCCTATAAAGCGTTTGAAGATGCGACCGTCGCGCGTAATGACGAAGCTTTGCGGGATCGAGTTGCGAACATTGCCGAGCATCAATCCGAGCGCAAAATCCTGTGTCGTCCAACCGACGGTGTAATTGATCTGCTGCTCGCGCACAAAGTCTTTGACTTTCTCCGCATCCTCTTCCGGGTCTTCATTCGTCAGCCCTATGAACTCGACTCGCCCCTGATACTCTTTCGCCAGCTCTATGAGATGTGGAATCTCTATACGGCAAGGCCCGCACCAGGTGGCCCACAGATTGACGACGATGACTTTGCCCGCGTAATCCGAGAGCTTGATCGTCTTGCCGTCAATCGTCTTCAGCTCGGTCGCCAACAAACTCGCGGGCACGGGCGAGAGTGCCGGAGGGACAGCAGGGTTGCCGGAAGAAGCAGCGCCGCCGGTTCCCGTTGCGGTCTCATTCTGTTTCCCCGCTTCCGGGCTTCGGCTGCAACTCGATACGCCAAAGGCCGCGACGAGCGCCAGCACAACCAGAGTGAAAGCTAAACGCGCCGGTGTCCAGAATCTCGCCTGACGACGACTGCTGTTGCTGCCGGGCTCGGGTGTTGGTGAAGTCATGCTAGTCAAATCTTCCTTTTCTTGACCTGTCTCTCTAAGGTTTCGTGGCGAACGCTACGCGAAACGTCGCGATGCGTTGAAGGTCTGTGCCCACGATAGCATATTCGCCCTCTTCGAGCGGCACGCGCGGGCGTATCTCCATATAGACCATGCCGCCTTCTGCGCGCCCCAGCACGCGATAGTGCGGCTTGATGATGTCTTCGGATGCGATGGCGTAGCCGCGCAGGCCCTTCTGCGTCATGGCCCTCACACGCCGCACACCGCGCTTCTCCGTCAGTCGAACGAGAAAAGGTGGATGCTCGTCCGGGCGCTCCGGCACAAAGACATATAGATGCGGCGCGATGGTGTTGATGGTGGTGGCGGCGATCGCGCCCTTTAATTCGATGTAGCTGGTGCGGTCGCTTTTCGCCACCTCGTTCGTGTTGATCGGCAGCACTCCCGCCTCAAAAGGCAGCGGCGCGAGTCCTTTATTCACATCCTCTATATAAACGAGAGTGCGATCAGCGGGCGGCGACGGGAAGGACTGCTGCACCGCAGTGGGCCACAAAGAGGCTGCAAAAGTATCGCCAGTAGTCAGCAGAGAAAGCCCCGCGAGCGCCAGAAGAGCCGCGCCAAAAGCCAGCAGCAAGCGTGGATGCCGAAGATGTTTTAGTAATCTCATCAATCCCTCTCTCGCTTGAAAGACAACATACTCAAGCGACCGGCAGTAAAAACTGAAAACTAAATATAGCGACTTGCCGTCGATGGTCAAGGCGGCGCGCGTGCCTTAAAAAAATTATGTAGCCCACGACACAGGCTCGCCGTGGGCTACATCTTCACACTCCGTCGCCGCTGAAGGCCATCTACAGAAGCCCCTGGCTCTAGCCTATGTCCTGCGATCTCAGCGTAATGATCGTCGCCAACAGCAGACCGAAGAACATTATCAGGAGCACGATGGGGTTTAGTACAACGTTGCCCCAAGGGTGCAGAAAGTCTACGTAGCTATTTAACTCGTCGGGCACTTTCACGGCTTCGGGGACGTTCGGCGCGTCGCCCAGCTTTGGCGCTTCCGGCTGCGTGGCGGACGTGTCGCCCTGTTTGAGTTTGTCTACGTACTCGTTCATCTTCTTCTCGAAGTCGGCCTGATTGTCTTCGGCGGTCTTCTTATAATTATCTATGTCGCGGCGGGCGCGACTGATGTTCTGGTCATTGATGTCCTGCACGTGCTTGTAAAGCCCGCGCCCTTCGTTCGTCCCATCCGGCTCAGAGCCCTCTTCGCGCAAAGTGTCCAGACCAGACAGGCGTTTCATCTCGTCGAAAGACCATGTCGCGGGCATCACGAGGCCAACGAGCTTGGCTGTTCCTGTCGGCACACCGACCAGACCGGAGAAAAGAATCTGCGGAATCAGGATGAGCGGCACAAGGCTCGTCGCCATCTCGGAGGTCTTGACCACCGCCGAGATGAAGAGGCCGAGCGCGATGCCGACTATCCCTGTCAGGATCATGACGATCAATTGCGGAATGCCGAACAGGATGCCCTGCAATTTCATCATCCCGGCGAGGTCAAACAGCTTGACCGTCCCGAACAGCAGCACGCACTGCACGCCGACGATCATCGAGAGCACGAAGAGTTTCGAGCCGACGTATGGCAAGAGCCCAAGGTTCACCATGCGCTCGCGATTATAGACGGCGCGCTCCCTGATGATCTCGCGCGCGGAGACGGAAGTGCCGAACCAGACGGCGACGAGCGCGAGCACGAAGAACGGAAAGTCGCGCGGGACATCTTTGCCCACCACCAGGTAAAGAAGAAAGGCGACGATGGGAGCCTGGCCGAACAGGATCAGCAGATTGAATTTATCGCGTCCAAGTACCTCCATGTAGCGGCGCGCGAGCGTAGCCCATTGCCTGAGAGAATCCGTCACGGTCGGACGCCGCTTGGCAGGGGCGACCACCTGCGCGTCGCGGCGCAGTCCGCTTAAGGGCTGCACGATATTGCGCTGGTATTGAGGGGTGCGCTGGAAACGGCGTTTCCATTCTTCGGCGACCGCCTCGCTGATCTGTTCCTTCTGCTTTTTATACGCGGACTTCTGCTCCTTGGTCGCGCCTGGCGGGAGCGGCGGCATGTTGGCCGTCTGCTCTTCGATGGGCGCTTCCAACTTATCGTAGAGGTCTTTGAAGCTATCGGCCTTAACGTGCGCCAAAGCCTCCTGCGGCGCGCCGTAGAAGACCAGCTTGCCGCGCATCATGACCACGATCTTGTCGAAGAGCTTGACGTTCTCCATCGCGTGCGTCGTCAGAATCACTGTGCGTCCTGACTCCGCTATCTGACGGAAGAGCTTCATGATCTTCTCTTCGGTCGCAGGGTCTAGACCCGAAGTCGGCTCGTCCAGAAAGATTACGCTCGGCTTGGTGATTAATTCGACGGCGATGGAGACGCGCTTGCGCTGTCCGCCGGAGAGTTGGCCCACGGGCACATCCCTGCGCTCGGCCAGTCCAGTAACATCCATTACCTCCGTGACGATCTGATCTATCTCCTGCGTAGACACGTCGCGCGAGAGGCGCAGGCGCGCCACGTAGTAGAGCGTGCGGTAGACCGTTAGCTCGCGATGGATGATGTCGTCCTGTGGCACGTAGCCGATGGATTGCTTGAGAGAATCAAGATGTTGATAAAGGTCCAGATTATTGATCAGCACGTGTCCGCTGGAAGCGGGCCGCATCCCGTTCATCGAATCCATGAGCGTGGACTTGCCCGCGCCGGATGGGCCCAGAAGGCCGACGAACTCGTTGGGCTGAATGGTGAGGTCGACATCGTCCAGCAGCTTGATCATGCCGCCGCCCGAACGGTTCGCCACTTCCTTGGTGATGTCTATGACATCTATGCGCGTCTTCGAGCGTGTGTCGAAGATGGCGACGCCGCGTTGCGGGTCTGCCTGTAAAACGAATGGGCCAACCTGCACGATGTCATGCTGCTGGACCGGACGACGCCCGGTGATGCGCGCGCCGTTGACGTAGACGCCGTTGGTCGAGCCGACATCCTCTATGATGATCTGGCCGCCCGCGTTCAAAAGCCGCGCGTGATGATTAGAGATTTGCAGGCCGTCCAGATGAATGTCGTTGTCCGGCGCGCGACCGATGGTCAGTTGCTGCTTAGAGTCGAACCTGATCTGCATCAGGAGCTGAGGCTGTCCGCCCGCTGCTCCGCCACCGCCTCCGATAGCAGGCTTCTGCGGTTGCAGCGAGCCGGAGCCCGATTTGACGACCATCGTGTGCATCCCCGCGACCTCTGCGAGCGGGCCGGAGATGGGAGTGACGGGCGCGACAGCGGGCGCGCCGACACCCGCGACGGCGCGCTGTCCAGAGTGCTGCGCTCCCGCCGGGGCAGGATGCGCGGGGTCTACGAAGCGCAGGATGGGCCCACCCATGCCAAGCTGTATGCGGTCTCCGTCGTAGAGCGGCGTCGGCGTCGTGATGCGCTGGTCGTTGAGGAGCGTGCCGTTAAAGCTGCCCTTATCGACGAGGATGAACTGACCGTCGCGGCGTTGTATCTCCGCATGGCGGCGCGAGACGACGGCCGCAGAGGCTTCAATCGCCACGTCTGTCGCCGGGTCGCGCCCCAGCAGCGTGACATCCTTGGTGACCTGTATGCGCTCCAAGTTGCCCGTCGCGCTGCGCACGATCTCGACGAAGGCAGGCTGCGCAGGGGCGGCTGGTCTTGGCGGCGGCGCTGCTTGAGGCGTTGAAGCGGGCGGCGGCGCGGCCACAGGAGGAGGAGGCTGCGGCTGAGCAGGCGGAGCAGCCTTCGGCGGCTGAACGGGCGCGGCTGCGGGCGGCTCACCGGGCATCAGATCGCGTCTGGTCTCCATCTCAGCGAAGTCCACGGGCGCAGGGGCGGGCTGATCTTGCTCTATGCGCA
Organism: Pyrinomonadaceae bacterium; assembly: GCA_035537255.1. Taxonomy (GTDB): domain Bacteria; phylum Acidobacteriota; class Blastocatellia; order Pyrinomonadales; family Pyrinomonadaceae; genus DASQYE01. The sequence continues at coordinate 25,999 of DATLMN010000254.1, forward strand.
CGACGCGCATGACGGGCCCGCCAGCGCCAAACTGCGCGCGCGCGCCTTCGCGTATCTCGACGGGCTCTGTGATGCGCTGGCCGTCCAGATAAGTGCCGAAGCTCGACTGCGTGTCGACGAGTATGTAACGCCCGTTCTTGGAGCGAATCTCAGCGTGACGGCGCGAGACCATGGGCCATTCGCTCTGATTAAAGACGACCTGGCATTCGGCCGGGTCGCGACCGATTTTGACGACGGGGCGATCATAAGCACGTTCGGGCTTCTGTTGCCCGTTACTCTCTTCTGACAGAACTATCTTCATAGGGGTGTACCTTGATGAGTTAGGTTTGGGTTCAGCCGCTTCGAGTCAGGGGCATCTCTCGCCGGGGTCAAAAGAAGCCCGCAAAGACTTCGAAGCGTGAAGCTTTCAAGAGACCGTGGCCGAGCGGCGCTTAAGGCTCACTGGGGCTCACTGGCTCAGCTTGAATGAGTTTAAGATCACAGGCAATTCGCCTCGCACGCCGACATCGTCAATGCTCCTGAGTTCCGGCGCGATTGAGGTCGCAAGCATCAATAAAGTAAGGCCGCGTTTATCTCCGTCTTTGCCCGGAGGCAGAAAGACGACACGCCCCCAGATGGTGATGTCGCCCTTCTCCGTGCCGCGCGAGACGCTCTGAAAATGGAACTCATAGCCGTCTATAGAATTGATCTTCGTTTCGCCCTGCGAGATTTTTTTGTACTCGGGAAAGCTGGCGGAAAACTTTGAATCCAGAGATTTGACCAGACTGGAGAAGATAGGACGATCCGCTTCCGTTGTCCCGTTGCTTTCGTAATAACCGACGGCGAAATTCTCCTGCGTAAAGTCGGGAGGCAGCCGCCGCTCGACCTTCACGAAGTTTGTCGAGCCTTCCCCTCCGGCCTTAGGGTCCAGCTCCCAAGTCCTCGGGTAATAAAAAGAGAAGTCCATGTAATGCTGCGCGAGCAGGCTGTTCAAATTATTTTTAGTGCTGACGAACTGCGTAGAGTTCGGCGGCGGTGCTGTAGTGCCCGGACTCGAATTGGCGTTGGCAGAGGTCGCGTTGTCGTTGCTGCCCGTGTTGGTATTGGCCCTGTCGCCGGTGTTGGTGTTGATCGTTGTGCTCGTAGTGGTCTTCTCAGTTTTGCTGGTGAGAAACCAGACGAGGACGCCGCCCGCTCCTAAGCCTAGAAGTAAAAGCACCGCTGCGACGCCTAGAATAAGTGGAAGCTTGCTGGACTTTTTCGGCGGTTGAGCGACTGAAGGCGCTGCTGCCGCCGCTGTGTGCGGCAAAGGCGCTGAAGGTGTCTGCGGCGGAGGCAGCGGCGCGGAAGTGGGCGGCTGAAGCGGCGAAGAAGTTGGCCCATGTGTCGGCCCCGTCGTATGAGGCTGGAATTCAGAGGTCGGCGTGGGCGTCCCACCCGCGATTGTTTTGTTCAGATCGGGGACGGGCGGAGCAATCGGCGCAGTCTGCCCCGGCCCCGGCGGCAGCGGCGTTTGAATAGTCTTGTTCAGATCCATCACGGTCGGCGCGCTATCAGAAGCCAGTTCGAGGCGTCCGCCGTCGAAGGTACAAAACTTCTGCTTATCGTCCTGATACGTGCGACCACATTTCGGGCATGCCTGCATATAATTCTCCGAAGGGATGAAGGATGAGGGATGAGGGATGAAAATGGTTGAATCACCCTTCAAGTGACTCAATCACTCAATCCCTTTCATCCCTCCGCCCTCATCCCTTATCCTTCATCCCTTAGTTCTCGCGTCGGCCAGTTTGCTTTGCAGCTCTGTGTTGCCGGGATCGAGTGCGACCGCTCGCTCGTAGGCGCGCACGGCGTCGCGCGGGCGACCAAGCCGAATGTAAGCGTCGCCGACGCCGCTCAATCCGTAAGAGCCCGCAAGGAGTTTGCGGTCTCCGGGGGAGGCGAACTCCGCCGCGCGATTGAGAATGCCCTCGGCATCCTCCAAACGCTCCGCCCTTAGATAAGCAGAGCCCAGAACGTAGTACGGCGCAAAGCTTCGCGGGCTCACCTCTATGGCCAGTTTCAGCAGCGGCTCGGCTTCGCTGTAACGTTTCTTCAAGACCAGCGAACGTCCCAGGAAATAGTTCGCGCTAGGGTTGCGCGCGTCCATTTCGAGCGCGCGACGCAGCAGCGGCTCTGAATCGTCAAAGCGATTTTCAGACTGCAAGGTCTCTGCGATCAGCACTAGCGTCGGAGCATCTTTCGCCAGCTCGACCGCGCGGCTGTAGTACGGGTCTGCCTCGCTCGCGCGGTTCATCTTTCGTAAGAGATGGGCCAGGTGTACGTGTGCGACAGCCCATTGCGGATCAAGCTCGACTGAGCGACGGTAGGCCGCTTCAGTATCCGGCGAGACGACGCCGCGCGTTTCCAACGCCACGCCCAAACGATCATAACCGGTCGCGTTGCCGGGTTGCAGTTGAATCGCGCGACGCGCAGCCTGCTCTGCATCGGCCAGCTTCTTAGCGTTGTTGCCGCCCGCGCGCGGTTGAACCAGCACGAAGCTCAGCGCAATGTAAGCGTCCGCAGAGAGTTGATTCCATTCCACCGCCTGACGATAAGAACGCTCTGCCTCTTCCCAGCGCTGCTGATCCGTATAGATATTTCCGAGCGCATAGGCGGCGCGCCATTCGCGCGCTTTCATCTGCAAGGCAGAGCGATACAGTCGCTCCGCATCCGAATAACGTCGCGCGTCGCGCGCTTCGTTGCCTTCGTCCAGCGCGTCCTCTACGCGTTCTTCCAGCTCTGCCGCAGCGGCTGCCGATGCCGCCGAAGGACGCGCACCTCCACCACCGCCAGCGGGTCTGCGCGCAGGCGTCCCGGCGGTCGGCCTGCCGCCGGTCGGCGGCTTGACTGCGGGCGCGCGGCGTCGGCTGCTGGTCTCAGGGTTCTTCGGTCTGAAGATACCGGCTGCGCCACCCAGGTCGCCGCCCACATCCTGTGCGCGCACGTCTAAGGGAAGCCAGGCGGCCAGAAGTATTGCGCCCAAGAGCAGCGCCGTGCCAGTTAAAAAGTCTGAGCGTATTATCCTATCGGGTCTCATTGCTTACCTCTTCGATCAAACTGGATATTTTCCTGCGGGCGGCATCTGCCGCTGCTGCTTTCAGTCCGCTCAATTACTCGCTTCGTGCAAATCAGGGCCGCAAGGGCTTCGTCGTCGTCGGCCTACACAGGTGTTGGGCCAGGGCTCATGAGGTGGAGCAGCGAGCGGGCCGGGCAGCGGCAGCAGCGCATCCACTGGACGTTAACGCCAAAGCGAACCAAGTAGCAGAGCCTGCCGCACAGATGAGAACATTGAACGC
>DATLMN010000255.1:0-7140 GCA_035537255.1 Pyrinomonadaceae bacterium
CGTTGTTGTAAAGCGCAGGGTCGTTGACGAACTTACCGGCAGAGCCCTGGCCGCTCCTGATCTGGCGCATGACATCTTCCGTCTCGCGGATCGTCGCGTTCAAGTTGTTATAGAGCGCTTCGTCGTTGACGACGCGGCCCAATGTGCCCTGTCCCTCGTTGATCTTGCGAACAATCTCGTTGACCTGATCGGAAACTTTGCCGAGACGCTGCACAAGGTCGTTGCCTGAGGTCGCGAGATCGTTGAAACTGTTCGAGGCCGTGGAGGTAAGAATGTAATCTTCCGTCACGGGCTGACCGACGGCCGTGCCGGGCGTAAGGTTAATCAGCTTTTCATTTCCGAGGAGTCCGGGCGCGGCCAACTGTGCGTTCGAGTCCGTGCGGATACGATCCGTCGCGGGCCGCCCGTCAATCTTACTGTCTATGGCGAGCCGGGCTTCGACCTTCGGCGCATTCGGATCATCCGTGGGCGGCAGCAGCGTTATGGTCTCGACCTTGCCGACACGCACTCCCGCCAGGCGCACGTCCGACCCTTCACGAAGGCCGTCAGCGCTATTGAAACGCGCTTTGAGGTGCAGCTTTCTGGCAAACGGGTTGATGTCGCCGGTCGCATTCAAGATCAGGAAGATCAGAACTGCAATCGAGACGATGACGAGCAGGCCGACGCGCAATTCGCTCAGGCCGACGGTCTTTTTTGCTGGAGGCATAGTCAATATCAGGGATGAGGGATGAGGGCTGAGGGATGAATAAGAAACTATTCAACTTAAACAGTCATTCTTTCATCCCTCATCCCTCATCCCTCATCCCTGCCTTTCAGTGTCCGCGAAGGAACTTGTGTATGTAGGGGTCTTCGGCCTTACGCAGAGTTTCGTCCGTTCCGCTAAAGATCACTTGACCCTCGCGCATCATCAAAACTTTGGTGTTGATCAGACACAGCCGCTCGCCTTCGCGCTCGAAGACGACTTCGCCCTCATCGTTGACGACGGCATATTCCGAGCTGAGATAATCCAGATTGTTCATCTCGTGCGTGACGAAAATGGAGGAGACATCCTCCAGGTCGCGCAGCTTCATCGCCAATTCGCAGATGGTGCGCGCCGTCGGCGGATCGAGCCCGGCGGTCGGTTCGTCGAACATCACTATCTTGGGATCGCCGACGAGCGCGCGCGCGATTCCTACGCGGCGACGCATACCGCCGGATAATTCTATGGGCATCTTGTCAATCGCGTCTTCCAGATTGACGAAGCGCAGCATGCGGCGCACTTCCGGCTCGACCTCTTCTTCGGGCACACCCTGTTCGTGCAGACGAAAGGCTACGTTGTCGTAGACCGAGAGCGAATCAAAGAGAGCGCCCTCCTGAAAGATCATGCCGATCTTTTTACGCACGACCATCATCTGCGCTTCGTTGTGGTTGGTGATGTCCTCGCCGTCGACGAGAATCTGGCCGGAGTCAGGCTTTAACAGACCGAGGACGAGCTTGATGGTCGTGGACTTGCCGCAACCAGAGCCGCCAAGGATCAGCTTGGTCTCGCCCTTCATCACTTTGAAGCTTAGACCGTTGAGAATCTTACGATCATCGAAGGCTAAGTGAACATCGCGAAACTCTATGGCAGGGATAGCGCGGTCGCGATCATCCACTTCGGCAAAAGTGGATTCGGCAGCGTCCGCGCTGACCTGTCCGTCCGGATGAGCAGGGATTGTTTCTTGTAAAGCTTCCGTATTCGTCGAAACCATAATACTTTCGTGTGCCGCTTAATTAAGTGGTCGGCATTCCGAGAACGGCCTGAAGAGCGCGCGCCAGGAAAAAGTCCGCGATGATGACCATGATCGATCCGGCGACGACGGCGCGCGTCGTCGAACGGCCCACACCCACCGTGCCGCCCTCCGTCTGTAGCCCTTTATAGCATGAGATAGTCGCAATAATAAGCGCAAAGACGATGGGCTTGATGACGCCCCCGATAATATCGTCCTGCGTAATACCGTCGCGCACCGAAGTCATAAACGTGCCCGAAGCCATACCATAAAGCCCTGTCGCCACCGTCCAGCCGCCGCCGATCCCGACCACATCGGCCAGCACAGTCAAAAGCGGGAGAGTCACGACCAGCGCTATCAAGCGCGGCGCGACAAGTTTTCGGATGGGGTCTGTGCCGAGCGCGCGCATCGCGTCGATCTGCTGCGACACGGTCATCGAGCCCAATTCGGCAGAGATCGCAGAGCCCACACGGCCCGTCACCATCAGCGCCGTCAACACTGGCCCAAGCTCGCGCACGAGCGACAGCGCCACCAGCCGTCCGGTCTGATCCTGCGCTCCATAATACTGTAACGTCGGAAAGGTTTGCAGCGTCAATACCCCGCCCGTGAAAAATCCCGTCAGAATAATAATCGTGAGCGAGCCGACGCCGATGGCGTCCATCTGGGCGATGGTTTCCGGAATGTAACGTGGGCGCTTGAGGAGACCGCTAACGGCTCGCGCCGCCAGCAGCGTCGTCTCCTGTAGTTCGAACACAGCGCGCGTGGCAAAGTTCATTCGCAGGTCTGTTGGAAAACGCGCTTCGCCCGAAGGGGCAGAACAGGCGTTCTCAAATGGCTAAAGCGTCCCCGGGAAAATAAGGAAACCATGCCGGACGAGTTGGCGCGGGCGGCGGCACTTTCAGTCGCAATAAAAGAGAGCGGCGCGCCTGCGCAGGTTATGAACGAGCGGGATATGATGCGCAAAATATACCGTAGGCGTCAAGCGCTAAATGCGCCGAAGCCGTGTTTGAAAGGCTTTGAGTCGGAAAACAGAGCCGTCGTCGATAAGCTATTTGATTCAACAAAAGCTCCGAAAAGGGAAGCGCCGGTCAGACTTGATATGCTGACCGGCTCTTTTAATGCGCGACGATAATGAGCGCCGATGAAAGGCTCTGTGAAGCTGCTAAGGTCTTCCGCCACGCGGCTCGTCGTCGCGGCGAAGGTTTGGCTGCGCGCCGGGATTGTCCAGATTCTGGCGCTGTAGCAATCGATTGTCGCGGCGACCCAAACGTTCACGCCGCTGTCTCTGGCGCGCACCCATGCGGTTCTCCTGTCTCGTGCGACTCTCTGCGCGCGCCTGCTCGCGCATCGTGCGCAGAGTATTTAATTGCTCGGGCGTCATCACGCGACGAATCCTGAGTTCCGTGACGGCACGCATACGCGCGACGGCTGCCTGCGCCGCACCAACTTCGCGCGCACGCTCTTCGATCAGTGCTTCGTTGATCTGATCTGCATAGATGGCCTCGTCCAAAGCGCGATGAGCCTCGGCCAGACGCAGCCGCACGGCGCGCCACTCTTCTCTGTTCTGCTCGCGGATGGCGCGAATCTCGCGTAGCTGATCCGGGCTGAGATTCAAAGCGCGCAGCGGGTCGCCGCGTCGCCCGCCGACACCGTCGCGCGCGCCGGGCGTGGGCACAGCCGTCTCGTCATGCGGCGTCTGTGCGGGAGCGCCGCCCTGTGCCGGCGCCTGAGCACTAAAGAGGATGATAAAGAGCAGCGACAGCGCACAGCTTATAAAAAGGTGCGCCCGTCTGCCATTCGCTTTGTTCATGTTCGTCGACCTCTTTCGCTGAAACGCATGAGGGAAACAATCGCCTCAAGGGTGAAAGTTTCGTTAAAGGATGTGCGCATCAGTTTGCTTCATCTATCAAGTCTATAAGTCGCGGCAAATCATCTTCGTCACGCGTCGGAACGAGCTGTAAGTCGCGGGCTAACTCTTCATACTCCTCCGTGGAAGCGGGAGCGGGCGTCTTGCGACGGCTCTGCGCTCCCGCGCGTCTCTGTGCGGAACTTGAACGGCCTCTGGACTCGGCAAGCGCAGGACTGCTTTGCTCGTTGACCTGCACGGCGATTGGGCTTGCTTTCATCTCCTCCCGATTATTTCGGGCCGCCAGCTCTTCGCGGACTCTTTTATCGACCATCGCATCGACATCCGCCTGCGTTGGGCCAACGGGGACGGCCTTTTCGACAAAGACAACGCGCGGGCCTTCCGCTATGCGCGCGACGGCAAACAGGATGAGCGCGCAGATGGCAAGACTGGTGAGACCCGTCGCGGCGCGCAACCACACGGGCGAGAGCGCGAAGAACTCTCTGAGGGCTGCGAGCGCCGAGGGCTTACGTGCTTGACTCTCAGAGCGCTGCGCAGCGGGCGCAATCTCGTTTACCAAATCCGAGGTCTCGGCAAGACCGAGCGCGTGGCTGCGCCATTCGGCGATGTTGGAGCGTACCTGACGGAAGGCCGCCAGTTCTGCTTTGCAGGAGGCGCAGCTCTCCGTGTGGCGTTCGAAATCAAGAGCCTCGCCCTCGCTCGCTTCATTGTAAAGATAAGCGACGAGGTCTTCGGCCCGCGTGCATAATGATTCGGTTGTGGCTTCGCTGTCTTTCATCTTTAATTCCAAGTCTCTTTCCCGTGCTTTAGATGGTCTTCCGCCGCGAAGGTCTGTAAACGCATTTGAAGCTGCCTGAGCGCAGTATAAAGCCTGCTCTTGACTGTGCTCAGCGGCAAATCCAGCGCCTCGCTTATCTCCTGGAACGTCAGCTCCTCGAACTCTTTCATCACGACCACCTGTCTCAGCTCCGTCGGGAGCGCACTGACGGCGCGCCTGACGAACTCTCTTCTTTCGCGGCTCTCTGCGGCGCGAGCGGGGGACTGTTCCGCAGGCGCGACCAAAAACTCGCTGTCCCCTGTCGTCTCGTCTTCGAGCGCCGTTTCGCTACGCACCCTGGCGCGGCGCTGGCGAGTAATACACTGGTTGATCGCGATGCGATGCAGCCAGGAAGAGACTTTGGCTTCGCCGCGAAAGCCGCGCAGGTTGCGAAAGGCCGAGAGAAAAGTCTCCTGCACGGCATCCCTGGCCTCTTCTTCACGCCCGAGCATGCCGAAGGCCAGCGCGTAGATACGGCGCTCCCAGCGGCGCACGATCTCGCCGAAGGCATCCGCATCGCCAGCCAGGGCGCGCTCTACGATTTGCTCGTCGCTCGTAACCGTCTCCATTCCGCTCACGCTCAAAAAAAGAAACGCGAAGCGCGCCTTTCCGGTTTTTGCTCTCGCGCTAAGGGCTCAAGAACCTTATGCGCTCAAACAGTTAGACGCATCCTCTGCCAATTAGGTCTGTAAAAGTATCTCACACGGGACGCGCTGGCCGCGAGAGGCCAACCCTTATGCACGCCAGAGACGCTCTGTACCCCCGCGAGGATCGCAGGATTCCGCATTTAAGCCGCCGCCCAGGATTTCCTTAAACCCCGTTCCTAAGGGTTTAATTTAACTATTTCAGCAATTAAAAATTGACAAACCATTGACAGGGCGGTTTGAAGTTGCATAGTATGGTAGGGACGCCGGATGCGTTCTCCCGCGCGGGTTTTGTCCCCGGCGGCGAGCCGTTCACTCGCTGTCCCGCCCCGTAACTACTCTCCTTTGAATGATTCGCTTGAAGATTCGGTCTCATAATCGGTAATGCAAGAAATTCCCAGGCGAGTACGCCTGCTCTACATTGTGCTCGGAGTGCTGCTCCTTGTCGGGCTCTTTCCCTTGGGTCTGGCCGGTTGGCTGCTGTCAGAGCGAAGCGCAGATGCCTTGAGGTCTGTCGAAGGGCGCTATCAGGCGCAGCTTGTGCAGGACAAAGCCCGGCAGATAGAGCTTTATGGACAGCGTTATCGTGATGTCGTGACGGGACTCGCGAGAGCTTTCGAACTGGCCGGAGGAGTGCGCCTGATGACTGAGGGCGGCGCAGATGCCCGCCTGCAAAAGACCTTACAGGATGACCCGAATCTGATCGCCCTCTCCATAGAGCCTGTGCAGGGCGAGCCGCACAGGGCTTTCCAGCCCGATGTCATCAAGCGTGCAGAGGTAGAAGAACGCGTGGGCGAAGTGCTGGCGCGTATCAGCGGTCGTGGCCTGGTCGTCAGCCGTCCACACATCATACGCTCCGGGCAGGAGATTGCGCTCACCATCGCTGCGCCTGTGATGGGTGGCGCGAGCGGCGAGGAAGTTGTCGCAGCGGTCGTTGCCGTCATCTCTTTTCAGGAAGTACTCGCGGCTGTTCAGCAGAAGACCTCTCTGAGCGAGCGCGAGATGCTCGACGCCGGATTGCCCATCGTCTTCGTCGTCGATAAAGAGGGGCGCGCGGTGGCCCATCCGGACGAGCGTGTGGCATTTACCGAACGGCCCATGACAGACCTCAAGGTCGTGCAGGACTGGCGCGAGACGGGCTCGCAGGTGCAGTCTGCGCTCGCTCCCTTTACGGCCGAACGCGATGGCAGACACGTCGCGATGCTCGGCTCTTACGCGACCGCAGAGCTTGACGGCGATTCGCTGCTGGGCGTCATCGCTATTCAGGACGAGCATGCGGCGCTCGCTTCCGTTGCGGACATGCGCCGACAGATTTTGTACATCAGTTTGCTGGCCTCTATCTTCGCGCTGCTGATCGGTTACTACTTCGCAAAGAAGCTGACGCAGCCAGTACAGGCGCTGGCCGCCGGTGCGCATCGCATCGCGAGCGGAGATTTTTCGCAGCGCATCACTGTCAAGAGCCGTACTGAGCTTGGCGACCTTGGAATGTCATTTAATCAGATGACCGATCAGGTCGAGAGTTTCATAGGCGATCTGCAACGCTCAGCGAACGAGAACCGCGAGCTGTTTCTGGGAACGGTCAAGGCGCTCGCCGCCGCGATTGACGGCAAAGACCCTTACACGCGCGGCCATTCGGAACGCGTCGCTCGCTTCTCCATCGCCATCGCGCAGGGACTTGACCTCACAGATGAGGAGATAGAGAAGATCAGGATCAGCGCTCTTCTACATGACGTGGGCAAGATCGGCATCGACGATAATATTTTGAAGAAGCCTGCGGCGCTCACGGACGAAGAGTTCGAGATCATGAAGGCGCATCCGAAGAAGGGCTACAAGATCATGTCGCAGATACCTGCGATGCGCGAGTTTCTGCCGGGCATGTATATGCATCACGAGATGATCAACGGCGCTGGCTATCCGCAGGGACTCAAGGGCGACGAGATTCCTATGATGGCGCGCATCGTCTCTGTCGCAGACACCTTCGATGCGATGACGACGGATCGCCCCTATCAACGCGCCATGAAGTTTGAAGACGCCGTCGAGCGCATCAAGAGTTTCGTCGGCACG
>DATLMN010000256.1:0-15089 GCA_035537255.1 Pyrinomonadaceae bacterium
GCCTTGCGCGATGTGCTCACGGCCTTTTCCGCCAAAGACCTGCCCTCGCCCGAAGAGATGAAGGCGGCGGTGGCGCGCGACATCAAGCGCCTGCGTGGAATGCAGAAGGACGACGGCGGCTTCGGCTTCTGGCGACGCGACGACGATTCATGGCCCTACGTCAGTATTCACGTCGCACATGCACTTCAACGTGCTAAAGAGAAAAAATTCGACGTGCCGGACGAGATGTTGAACAGGTCTAAGACCTATCTGCGAAACATCGAAGGGCACATCCCGTCCTCTTATCCTGTGGATGTCAAACGTGCGCTGATCGCTTATGCGCTCTACGTGCGTCATCGCATGGGTGACAGGGACGCGGCGCGTGCCCGTAAGTTGATTGCGGAGGCGGGTCTTGAAAAGCTTTCGCTCGAAGCCGTCGGCTGGCTTCTTCCGGTCTTGTCCGGCGACGCGGGCTCAAAACAACAGACGGAAGCGATCCGCACATTCTTAAACAACCGCGCGAGCGAAACAGCAGGGACGGCTCACTTCACGACCTCCTACACGGACGGCGAATACCTGCTGCTTCATTCAGAGCGCCGCGCCGACGGGATCATCCTTGAAGCGCTGATCGGAGACCAGCCGTCGAACGATCTGATACCGAAGATCGTGCGCGGACTGCTCGCGCATCGCACTGCGGGGCGCTGGCAGAATACGCAGGAGAACGTCTTTATACTGCTGGCGCTGGATCGCTACTTTGCGACCTACGAGAAAACGACGCCCGCTTTCGTGGCGCGCGCGTGGCTGGGTGAGCGCTTCGCCGGAGAGAAAGAGTTCAAGGGACGCACGACAGACCGCCAGCAGGTCAACGTCCCTATGAGTTATCTGGCCGAACATCAGGGCGACCAGAATCTGGTGTTAAGTAAAGATGGGCCGGGGCGGCTCTACTATCGCATAGGGATGCAGTACGCGCCCGCATCTCTAAAACTGGGAGCAGCCGAGTACGGCTTTACGGTCGAGCGCGCATACGAGGCCATCGATAACCCTACGGACGTGCGGCGCGACCCGGACGGCACATGGCGCATCAAGGCTGGCGCGAAGGTGCGCGTGCATCTGACTATGCTCGCGCCCACAAGGCGCTATCACGTCGCGCTGGTCGACCCGATGCCAGCCGGATTGGAAGCACTGAATCCCGCGCTCGCGGTGACGGGAAGCATCCCGCAGGATGAGCGTGTGGAGAACAGTAGTCGCGGCGCATGGTGGTGGTGGGCGCGTCCCTGGTTCGAGCATCAGAACCTGCGCGACGAGCGCGTGGAGGCATTCACTTCTCTGCTCTGGGAGGGAGTCCACAACTACTCCTACGTGGGACGCGCGACGACGCCCGGCAACTTCGTCGTCCCGCCCGCCAAGGCCGAAGAGATGTATCACCCGGAAAACTTTGGGCGCACCTCAAGCGACCGTGTGATTATCGAATAGTAAATGGCTTGCAGATTGCCGCTGAGGTGAGTGTCAAGAAAGTTGTCGACTCACCACAGAGACACGGAGGACACGGAGGAAGCACGGAGGCTTGAATCTCTAACTCTCTGTGCCATCTCTGTGCTCTCTGTGTCTCTGTGGTCAACCTCCGCACACCATAGACTCAAATTGAAACGTGCTCTAATTCAGAGCGCCCGGCGTACTGTTCGCCGTACGGCTTCGGCTGTTAGTGCGTAGACGGTGTGTGAGAAGAACGAATAGGCGTGAGCTGAGACCGGATATTCGGTCGGTTCTTCTGAGAGGCCGAGCGCGGGCACGACCAACTCGTCGGCAGTGAGCCAGAAGGCTGCGCCGAAGGGAACGCCTGCGCCATAGGTGACGACGGGCGCGACCTCCGCCAGTGCGCCGTAGAATCCGCCCATCGCGATGCCAAAGACGTAATGCACGACTGCGCCAGCGGGCTCCTTCTCACTCTCCTTCAATTTACGATCAAGGACGCTCTCACTGACGGCCTCAGCGATCTTCTCCGTCGGGTCGTCCTGCCGCTTGACGTTCGTCTCCGGCGCGGCTTTCTGTGACTGAAAACTCTCTTGCCCTTCGAGGTAAGGCTTGATGCCCTGTGCGCCGTGCGGTTTTTCTACGCCGACCTCCTGCCTGCTCCACATGGCCTGAAACCTGTTCATCGTCCAGGAGGCGACCAGTCCGCCGATGAGACCCGCCGCCAAACCTTTGAGCACATCGCCGTCACGACCGCTTTGTCTGTGACGCGCATGTCCGCCGTGTCGCATAATTTTTGCCCTCCCTGAATCAAAGAAGCTTGTTGGCCCGACATATTAAACGTAAACGAAAAGGAAAACCATCAGTGCCGAAGCCCTATCAGGGCTTGCATAAAAACGGCGTCAGGCTCTAAGCTTTGAATCACCGAAGAATCTCCCCTCAAGTCCTGGAATCCCCCTGACGAAAAGCTGTGCGCTGCCCGTGTGGCGGAAGCCGGAGCGTAAGAGTCTTGCGCATTATTTAAACTCAATATTTGACGTGCAGATAGAAAAGGTTCATGGAGGGAAAACAGATGTACAGGATAAGACCTATGGTCGCGTTGCTGTTGGTGGCCTGCGTCTTCGGTTTGAATATCGTCACGGTGCTGGGCCAACAGCGCCGGACGGGAACAACAAACAATCGCAGCGCTTCGCAGACGCGGTCGCTTCTGACGGGTATTTATCGCCTTGATGTGAGAACGAGCGAGGACCCGCGCATTGCCGCTTCGCGCGCCGTCGCTGCTCTTCCGCCGGATGAGCAGCGACGCATCGTCGATAGCCTTGCCGGGCGACTGGAATCGCCGGAGCAGTTGGCAATCGAAAGACGCGGCCAGTTGATCGAGATCGCTTCGTCACGCGCGCCGCGCATCAGCTTCGAGGCCGACGGGCGCGAGCATGAAGAGCGCACCTCTAATGGAAATCCCATCAGCACGCGCGCAGTCCTCTACGGCGACCAGTTGATGGTCAGCACCAGCGGCAGTCCCAACGACGAGTTCACGGTCATCTTCGATCCTCTGGATAATGGCCGCCGCCTGCGCGTCACGCGCCGCATCTACAGCGAGCAGCTTCAAGAGCCCGTCGTCGTTCAGAGCATCTACAACAAGACTTCTAACGTCGCGCGCTGGGGTATCTTTGACGAGCAGCGTTCGACGACGGCGCGTTCCAATAATCAGAGAAGATTTCCGCAGCCTACGCCGCCGAGCACTGCGACCAACAGACCCTTTCCCACACCGCCCGTTATTCGTCAGACTCCGCCTCCGCAAAGACCTGCTCCGCCCCCTTCAGAGCGTAAAGAGGGAGACATCTATGTCTTCGTCGTCCCGAACGGGACGCAGTTCGTCGGCGTGCTCAACGACGACCTGAGCACTGCGCAGTCGCGTGAGGGCGACCCGTTTACGTTGACCGTCAGCGCGCCCGCAGAGTACGAGGGCGCGACCATTGAAGGCGTGATCTCAAGCGTCAATCGCGGCGGTCGTATTTCGGGAAGGCCGGAGATGACATTCGAGTTCAGGCAGATACGTCTGCGCGATGGTCGCACGGCGGGTTTCGACGGCTATGTCGAGAGCGTGCGCGCGGCGGGCGGCGAAGATGTACGCACGGGCGGCGAAACGGCGAGCATACAGGAGAGCGACGATCAGACCAGGCGCACGGCTGAGCGTGCGGCGATAGGCGCAGCCATAGGAGCCATCATCGGCGCGATTGCGGATCAGGGCAGAGGCGCTGCCATCGGCGCGGCCATCGGCGCGGGCGTCGGCGCGGGCTCTGTCTATGCGCAGGGACGCGACGATCTTGAGCTCAGGCGCGGCACGGAATTGGTCATCCGCGCGCGAGCGCCAAGGTAAAAGCCTTCCAACAGGCGAATGCCCATTTAGAGCGAACACAGAACTTGCGCGGGCGCGCGTGTGCATCGTATTGTTAACGTCAATCATGTCGAGCGTACCCTGTACCAATTGCGGCGCGGAGATTTCACCCGGAACGAAATTTTGTCGCAGATGCGGCCAGCCTTCTCTGGATACGGCGAGCGTTTCCGAGGCGACCACCAGAGTCTTTGAAGCGACCGCCGAGCGCAAGGCTTCGCCGACAGAAGCCTGGAATGCACAGCCGACAGGCCCTGCTTATCTCTCGCCCAGCGGTAACAGCGGCAGAGGCGCGTCGCCGCTACCACCACAGGACGCCACCACTAAAAGTCTTGGGACTACAGGCGGCCAAGGGCAGAAGAAAACATGGCTCGTCGTCTCTGTCATAGCAGTCCTCTTAGTCATGTTGTTCGTTGCCATGGCCGTCGGGGTGATGGTCAGTGTTCGCAAGGCCGCGACCACACAAACACCGCCGGTCGTCGTCCGTCCTGAAACGGGTCTTCCACCAGCGCCGCCCGTGCCGCCAGTGCCTCCGGGGGTCGAGCCGCCAGCGGCGGGCGCGACTGTGCCCACCAGCGAGTTGATGTATCCGGGCGCAGGGACAGTGATGGACATGAAAAGCAACAGGGATAATTTCCTTGAGCTGCGCACCAATGATCCCATCAGCAAGGTCGTGGACTGGTACACGGCAAAGCTCAAGCCATCCGAAGTGTTGAGATCAGGCGGCACGGAAGCCATCCTACGCACGGGCCGGACGAGCGTCATCATCTCGACCAGAGGCAGCGCGACGGACATCCTCATTAAGCAAGGCGTCGAAAGATAAAAGCTCCGCCTTAGATGAGGGCGAAGCCTTGGTTGAAAACGCACGCGAGATGATGATTACTGCTTTGTCGGGAGTCCTATTCGCTGTACGAGATTTTTAAAGCGCGGGTCTGAGCGAAGGGGATCGAGCGCCGGTTCGACGCCGAGCCAGACGAGCCAGTCCGTGCGATCTTCGAAGGCTTTTTCCAGCCATTCAAACGTCAAATCAATCTCTCCGAGCCCTCTATAGATTTCGGCGAAGATGTAGGGCGAGACATAACGCTTCGTGGACAAAGCCTTCAACTCATCGAGTATCCGAAGAGCTTCGTCCCGGCGGCCAGACATCGCACAGGCGTGTCCGAGTCCCTGATTGATCCACAGGTTGCCGCCGGACAGTTGCTTCGCTTTAAGGTAAAGCTCTATGGCTTCGTCGTACTTGCCAAGGCGTTCGTAAACCTGCCCGAGCTTGAAGTAGGCGACGTTAAAATTCTCGTCTATCTCCAGCGCCTTGTGAATCTGTTTGATGGCTTCATCGTAACGACCCGCGAAGTATAGAACCCATCCGAGATTCGTGTTGATGATAAGCGAGAGCGGATCAAGCTCTTTGGCTTCCATCATCTCGCTGATGGCTTCGTCCAGTTTGCCCAGAGCGGCCAGGTGCGTGATCGCATACGAGTAATGTGCGGTCGCGTAGTTTGGCTTCAATTCAATCGCGCGCTTGAATTCCACAGCCGCTGCCTCCCAGTTCCAATCATAACCGTTGAGGGCATACGCCAGAGCAGAACGGGCTTCAGCTAAGGTCTCGTCTATTCTCAAAGCTTTGGTCGCCGCAGTCTTCGCTCTTGGGAAAGCATCGCGCGGAGGAAGATCGCCGTAGTTGCCGAGCACATTGTAAGAATCGGCCAGCCCCGCATAGGCGAGCGCATAGCCAGAATCCAGATCAATCGCCTTTCTGAAATACTCAATCCCTTTTTTAGAGCCTTCGGGCGTGCGCTTGTTCCAGCAGTAGCGCCCTTTGAGATAAAGTCTGTAAGCCTCAGGGTTATCCGTGTGGCGTTTGGTCAGTTGACGTTGCTCTTCACCCGTGAGCTTGAAACGCAGCTTCTCAGAAATCTCGCGCGCAATCTCTTCCTGAATGGCGAAGACATCTGCCCATTGACGATTGTACTGATCGCCCCACAGGCGCGACCCGTCAAAGGCGTCGACAAGTTCTGCCTGAATCACCATCTTATCGCCCAGATGCAGCACTCTTCCGGTTAAGACGGCGCGCACGTTCAACTCCTGCCCGACCTCAAGCGGGTCAACCTCTTTGTCTTTGTAACGAAAGATAGTGCTGCGCGCCATCACTTTCAGTTTGGGCAGTTGCGACAGATTGTTGATGATGGTTTCCGTGATGCCGTCGCTGAAGTATTCCGTCTCCGTCGCGCCGCTTGAGTTGACGAACGGCAGGATAGCCAGCGAATCTATGGCGCGGCTGCGCGGGCGACGACGGCGACCAGCGAGCGACGTGCGTCCGGAACTTTTCGAGGGCGTGGAATGCTCCTGCACCGTCGGAATGGCGGGACGAGCAACGTACTCTGTCTCGGCCTCTGCGCTGTTCAGATTCACGTTCAGGGATCGCGCCAGCTTCGCCTTGAACTCCATCTCCTGCCGTAGAGCTTTGATGGCCGACACAAACTCGCCAGCGGATTTGTATCGAGACTCTCTGCGCTTGGACATCGCCTTCGCCACGATCCTTTCAAGATCAACGGGCAGCTCCGGCATCAGCTTTCTCAGCGGGCGCGGCTTGTGCTCAAGTATAGAGACGAGCATGTCCGTGGTCGTCGTGCCCGTAAAAGGCACGCGACCAGCAATCATCTCGTAGAGGATGACGCCCAAAGACCAGATGTCCGTGCGCCCGTCAACTTCAAGGCCGCGCGCCTGCTCCGGCGACATATAGGTCACAGTGCCCATCAACATTCCCGGATTGGTTTGAATAAGCTGCGTGGGCGCTTCGTCCGAGCTGTTCTGATCTCCCTTTTCATAACGCTCGACCAGTTTGGCGAGGCCGAAGTCCAGCAGCTTTACATAGCCGTCCGGCCTGAGCATGATGTTCTCAGGCTTGATGTCGCGATGGACGATGCCTTCGGCGTGCGCTTCCGAGAGAGCGCCCGCGACCTGTAAGGCTATGTTGAGCGCCTCGTCCGGAGTTGGGCTCTCTCTCTTTAAGTAATGGCGAAGCGTCTCTCCCTCCACGTACTCCATCGCGATGAAGGTCGTGCCTTCCGTCTCACCGATCTCGTAAATGTGCGCGATGTTCGGATGCGAGAGCGCGGCTGTCGCTTTGGCTTCGCGTATGAAGCGGTGCATGCGCTGCTGGTCGCGCGCGACATCCGGGGGAAGGGTCTTAAGCGCGATGGTGCGCTCCAACTGCGTGTCGTACGCTAGATAGACTTCGCCCATTCCGCCCTTACCCAAAGGTGAGCGGATTTCATAGCGGCCCAGACGTGTCCCGGCAGCAAGCGTCATTGGATGAGCTAAAAAGAGTTGCGCACAGATAAAGCGCGACAGAAAAATTCTGACCCCGCGCCATTGTAACTGCGTTTGATGACGCGCGCCAAATAAGCGACCTGACAGCGGCTTAAAGCGCAGGCGGAGTGTCTGGCAGCTTGTTAGCTCTGAGCAATGAGGAGGGACAAAGCGGCTCGACCAGGCACTCTGCGCACAGCGGCTTGCGCGCTTTACAGACGGCGCGTCCGTGCGCGATCAGTAGATGCGAAAAAATAATCCAATCAGTGCGCGGGACAAGCAACATCAGCTCACGCTCGATCTTTTCCGGTTGCGCGTGCGCCGTCAGGCCAAGCCTTTGCGAGAGCCGCGCGACGTGCGTATCGACGACTATCCCGGAAGTAATATTGAAGGCATTGCCCAGCACGACGTTGGCCGTCTTGCGCGCCACGCCCGGCAGTTCGAGCAGCTCTTCGAGACTCTCCGGCACACGTCCTCCGTACTGCTCGACGATCATCCGGCATGCGCCCTGAATCGCCCGCGCCTTATTGCGAAAAAAACCCGTCGGGCGAATGTCCGCTTCCAGCTCGCTTTGTGCGACGCCCATGTAATCCTCTGCGCGACGATACTTGCGAAAAAGATCAATGGTCACAAGATTGACGCGCTCGTCCGTACACTGCGCTGAGAGGATGGTCGCGACGAGCAGTTCCAGCGGGCTCGAATGATCAAGACTGCAACGCGCCTCCGGGTACTCTCGCTTGAGCAGTCGTATCAGCTTTCGCGTCCGTTGTTTCTCTTCTTTCATCAGAGGAATATGCCTCGCCGTCGAAGGATGCCTTCATTATAACCGTTCGCGCCCGGACGTGCGCCCAATAAGCAGGCGTTGAAGCTTACGGCCATAGACGGCGAGTTTGAAATTGAGTGTGATGAACTGAATATTTGTTCAAGGCCGATGGAACACATATACTGGCGGTGACAATCGACCGGAACCAGCAATCGGGAGCGCCAAGAGAAGGAGATACAGATGAGGTTATTAATCTTCATCATCGCGCTTTATGGGATTACGGCTCATGCGCAGGAGTCTTTTCGTCTGCCTAATAACCCGAGGGGCATCATCATAGATGATGTCGAGCGCATGAAGGTCAAAGACCCTGACCGTCAGTTGAGCGATAAGGAGAAACATGAGCTGTGTCGCATGTTCGTCAAAGCCTATGTGATCTCGCTGAGAAGACATCTTCAGGACTATTCTCTCCGTACGGGAGCGCCCATCTATCGCCTGACAGTCAGGAACTTTCCCGGCATCACTGCGCGGGCGGGCGAAGGCGGCTCGATTATCTTTCTCGGCTCGATTGTTGATTTCTTCAATGCCTCTCCTGACTACAGAAACGATGTCATACAGGTTCTGCGAGAAGGAGTGAACAGTCGCTATTGTAATAGATAAGCGAAGATGCCTTTGGCGCTGAAGCTCTTGACGGCGTCTCTCATGGTCACACACTAAGCAAAAGCGCCGCCGTGCTACCCAACGTTATGAACACACGTCTCGTCGCACTTTTATACTTGCCGATGGTGCTGGTTGTTTTAACGGCCTGCGCTGCTCAGACCTCTGTGCCCAAAGCGGAGGGCAACAGTGCCCGCCAGATTAAAAAGGAGGACTCGCCACAAGACATAGAGCTTTTAATGAAGAGCGTGAAAACGAGCGATGCGGCGACGGTCAAGAGATTACTCTCCGCCGGGGTCAACCCGAACGTGAAAGACTCCTCAGGGGTTACTCCTTTGATGATCGCCTCGATCAGGGGCGATTTAGAGATTGCCAAGCTGCTTCTGGACGCAGGTGCGGAAGTCAATGCGACTGATGATATAGGCAAAACAGCCTTGGCAGATGCCATACGATTCCAAGAGAAAGCAGTCATCGAATTATTGCTCGACAGAGGGGCGAATCTTTCGTTCAAAGAAAAGTATACCGGGTGGACGCTCCTGCATCTTGTGGCAGATCGTCCCGATATGGACGCAGACATCGTGAAAATCGTTCTTGATAGGAGTCCGAATGTTGATGTCAGAGACAAGCACGGCGTGACCCCTTTAAAGATGGCCGCCGCTAATAATCACTTCATCCTGGAAGCTCTTATCAAGAGAGGAGCAGATGTCAATGCTAAAAGCAATAGGGGCAGTACTCCGCTGATGTCCGCTATCGGGGCTGCCAGTGCGATGAAACTCTTGATAGCACACGGAGCTGATGTCAACGCGAAAAATGATGATGGATGGACGCCGTTGGAGTTAGCGTTGCTAAACGGCTGTCCGGAGATTATCCGTCTACTGGAGAGCGCAGGAGCCAGGGAATAAATCTTCCTTTGTGCCTGCGGTTGTGTGTCTCAACACGTCTGCATACTCAATTACCAGAACAGAACCGCTGCCATTTCGACGCCGGTTATTGACTTCCCCGTTGAGTTAGCATAGAAGCTAAGAGCTTTTCGCCAACTCTGACCTTGTGTCTCTCTGGATAAAACGTGTCGTCTGAATCACTCGAAAACCTGCTCAACAGTCTTGACGAATTGAAGCGCCAGACAGGCGCTGTCGCTGCCCGGCGCATCTTAAGGACGCTCGATAAGCTTAACCAGCGTCGCTTTCGTGAAGCTGAGCTGCTGATTCGCTTCCACGAGATACTTCTCTTCCTCTGCGCTTATCCGCAGAGCGCCGGCGTGCTGTCGCGCGCCGAGCGCATGCTGGCCTCTTTCCAACGCCGTATAGAGTGGCTGCGAAGCATCGATGCAGACCTCTCTCCGCTTGAAGAGGCCGAAGTGTCCGGCATCGTCAGCACGTCCGTAACCTCTGTTTTCAGCTACCAAATGGCGCGCTGGTTCGCTCATGCGCACGGTTCAGAGGTCGAGATTGATTGGGAAGGATACGAAGACTCTGCGCGGATGGGAGAAACGTGGCCCAGATTTCTTCCGCTCCTAGAAGAGGATGCGCTGGTCGAGGCCAACGTTCCTTACAGGGACTGGCTGCGCGCCGCGCGTGGCGGTTCAAAGAGAGAACTGCCTTGGCTGATTGAACGTTTCGACCGTTTAAGGCACACAGAGCGCGAGCGTGCGGAGCTGTACGATTCGCTCAAGCTGTGGCTTCGCTGGACGCCCGCCCGCTCCGCTTCAACGCGCACGGGGATGAAGTTTCGTCACTCGGGCGAGATTTTTTACCAGCGAGAGCCGCTGCTGCGCCGCAGCGATGTCCGGCTGGCGCTTGAGATGGAAAGACCTGCGCTTTCCCTCAAGAGGCTTTCGCGCCGCGAGGGCGAGCGCGTGCTTGACCTGATACGCGCGACTTCTGCGATCCGTTATCGAGAGCTGCACGGGTTTACCTACGGCGACCCTTCGCGCGTGCTGCATGCGAGCGCGGGACGCGGCGTAGAATTTTTCTTTAACGGCGTCGAGCCGAAATACCGCCTGCCGCTCAGGGCTTATCATTCGGCCTTTATGATCAGGAACGGCGTCCCCATAGGCTATGCCGAGGGCATCTCTATTTTCGAGCGGATGGAGATCGGCTTCAACATCTATTACACTTTTCGCGAAGGAGAATCCGCCTGGCTTTACGCGCAATGCTTGCGCCTCTATCGCCAGCTTCTGGGCGTTACAGCTTTTTCCGTAGACCCTTACCAGATAGGCTTTGAGAACGAAGAAGGAATAGAGTCTGGTGCGTTCTGGTTCTATCGCAAGATGGGCTTTCGTCCCGTGCGCGGCGATGTCACTAAGCTAGTTTTAGAAGAGGAGCGAAGAGTCGCGGCGCGCCCACTGTATCGCACACGGGCGGAAACCCTGCGCGAGTTGTCCGTGGGCCACATGCTTTTAGAGTTTCCGGCTTCGCAGAGCAGCGACTGGGATGGCTTTCATGTGCGCAATCTGGGCCTGGCTGTCCAGCGACGGATGGCGAAGAGTTTTGCGGGCGATGCCGAGCGTATGCGAAGCGCAGCGATGAAGACTGTCGCACGCGCGCTCGGCCTGAGAACGGCTAAGTGGAAGGAAGCGGAGCGGCAGGCGTTTGAGAATCTATCGCTAGTGCTCTCGCTCGTTCCCGATCTCTCAAGCTGGACGAAAGATGAAAAGCTTGCTGTCGCACGGATCATACGCGCCAAGGCGGGCAGAGATGAATCGCGTTACCTGTGCTTGATGCAACAGCATGAAAAGCTGCGAAGCGAGTTCATCAGACTTGGTTCGGCTTGAGGCGTTCGATTAACAACCTCACGCTCTCTATTCCGTCGTCGATTGAACGTGCTGGATAAAGCCGCTCTTTACCTGCCTCTGCGCGCGCCCTTCGTCTTGAGCATCGTTTCGCGTCTGGCTTTGAACTCCGTGCCGGGCTTCCACTCGGGCCAGTTGTTGCCTTGGGCTACGCGATAACCGACCTCGAAGAGCAGCTGTGTATCTTCGACCGCGCCGGACAAATCCCAGTCCGGCTTGATCTCGTCAGAAACTTTGTGATAATCGCGCGAGACGTACTCTTCGCGCTTCTGCTGGCCGTACGATTCGGGTTTGCCTATGTAGTCCGTGCCTGGAAAAAGGAAAGTGAGCGCGGGCACGCCCTGCTTCGCCAGCTCGAAATGATCCGAGCGATAGAAGTAACCCTTCTCCGGCTCAGGGTCTGGCTTGACCGTACGCCCTTGAGTCGCGGCCATCTCTTCGAGCAGGTCTTCGAGCGTCGTGTTGCCGTAGCCCACGCTGACGATGGCGCGCGTGCGTCCCCACTGGTTCATAATATCCATGTTGATGTCTGCGAGCGTACGCTCAAGCGGGTAGAGCGGATTCGCCGCGTAATAGCGCGCGCCAAGCAGTCCCTTCTCTTCGGCGGTCGGCGAGAGAAAGAGAATAGTACGCTTGGGCCGTCGCTTAAGTCGTGTATATGCTTTCGCGATTTCGAGCATCCACGCGACGCCCGAGGCATTATCAATCGCGCCGTTATAAATCTGATCGCCCGCGAGGCTTTCATCGCGCCCCAGGTGATCCCAGTGCGCGGAGTAGATGACGTATTCATCACGCAGCTTCGGGTCAGAGCCTTCGAGCTTCGCGATCAGGTTGTGTGACGCGACCTCGCGCAGCTTGCTTTTAATCGTAAAGGTGGCGTGCGCTTTGAGCGGCACGGGCTTGAAGTCGCGACTCATGGCCGCGCGCTTTAAGGCATCAAAGTCCTGTCCGGCAGCCGCCAGAAGCTCTCTCGTCTTATCCAGGTGAAGCCATGCTTCGACGGCGGCGCGACTCATATTCCGGTCGGGCGCAACTATATCGAAGCTTTCGCGCCCGGCGTTGGCCGCAGGAACCTGCCAGGCATAACCGGCTGGGCCCGTCTCGTGAATGATAACGGCGGCGGCAGCTCCCTTCGCGGCGGCGATCTCGTACTTGTACACCCAGCGACCGTAATAGGTCATGGCGCGCCCTTTGAACATCTTCTCGTCCAGGCGTGACGGATCGCGCGGGTCTGGAATGGGCGGGTCATTGACCAGCATCAGGATGGTTTTGCCGCGCACGTCTACGCCCTTGTAATCATCCCAGCCGTATTCCGGCGCGACGATGCCGTAACCGACAAAGACCACCTCGGAGTTTTCAACTTTAACCTCCGGCACAAAGCGGCGAGAGAGAGCGACGTAGTCGTCCTTGTGTTTGAGACTGATTGTTCGTCCTCCGACATTGAATGAGGCAGTGGGCTCAGCCGTGAGGCCCGCGAGCGGTACTTTCTGTATGTATGTGCCGTCCGGGTTGCCGGGTTTGAGGCCCAGCCGTTTGAACTCCGCTGTGATGTACTGGACGGTACGCTCTTCACCGCGCGTGCCGGGCGCGCGTCCCTCATATTCGTCCGCGGAGAGCGCCTTGATGTGGCGAAGCAAATCGTCGGCAGTGATCGTCGCCGACGCATTCTTAACATCAACAGGCAGCGCCGCATCTTTACTGTTTGTCTGACGCACCTGGGCCAACCCCGCCAGTGCCAGAGCCGACAGGGCCGAATACAGTCCGAGCCACATCATGATCTTTCTCATCTCCCCCTCCTGAGATAGAAGTAAAGCTATGTATGTTCTGCACGTGATTCTATCAGATCATTTATCCAACAGCCTCCGAGTTATCAACCCGTCCTCTTTAATTTCCCGGTGTGCTTGGCCCACAGCTCTATGCGGCCAAAGACCCAGAGGCCGAGTGGAATCATCACGACGCCCATCAACAACAGTACGGACAACTCCGGTAAGACCATAGAGAGCGAAGCGCCGGACAGATGCTCCTGCGTTGACGAAGCGTTGCCGATGCCGACGAGCTTGCGGCAGGCCGAGAGCGTGTACGTCGCGGGCGAGATGTACGAGAGCGGTTGCAGCCAGCGTGGCAGCACCTCTACCGGATAGTAAACGCCCGAGACCAGCAGCAACAGTCCCTGAAAAATGTTCGTAGCCTCCGCCCCGCGCTCAGGACTCATCAGCGGCAGCACAGCCGCCATCAATCCCAGACCGATAAAGGCGAGCGTGCTCACCATGAGCACCACCAGGACGCCGAAGAGGTTCGCTCCTTCCAACTTCAATTCGGTGAAGAGCAGCAGTCCTGTGAGCACGATCAACGTGTGTATCAGGCTGTAGATCATCGCCGTCAAGCTCACTCCGCAAAGATGCACGAGCCGCGAGACCGGAGCCATAAAGGTGTATTCGAGCGTGCCCTCCCAGCGCTCGAACGCGATTGACATGGCGATCTCCTGATAGAGCTTCGAGAGAAAGTTCCAGAGCAGCGCGCCTATAACGAGCGTCAGCGTAAGTTGATAATCATTGGCGGCGACGCCGATCAAGGCGACGGTCGCCGACGTGGTCAGCGCGTAGAAGCTGAAAACGATCTCCCATGACAGGTAGCGGCGCGACAAATGAAATCCGCGAAAGACGAAGGCCCACGTCTGCCGCATCGTTCTCTCGATTGCCTCTTCCATCACACTTCCTCCAGTTCTGCATTCTCTTCCGCTTCTTCATCAAGCAGCTCCTCGCCCGTGAGCTTGATAAAAGCATCGTCCAGATTGCCAGCGCCCGCCTTCGCCTTGAGCGAAAGCGCTGTGCCTTCCGCAACGAGACGCCCCTTGGCGAGAAAGCCTATGCGCGCGCAGAGTCTTTCAGCCTCCGCCATGTCGTGCGTCGTGAGCAGAATAGTCGTGCCCTCCAGATGGCGTAGTCGTTCCAGAAACGTCTGCACATCGCGACGGCTGCGCGGGTCAAGTCCGGTGGTGGGCTCGTCCAGCAGCAACAGCGGCGGATTGACCATCAGGGCGCGCGCGATGGCGACCTTCTGCTGCATCCCACGGCTCATCTCTTCGAGCGGTGCGTTGAGCTTGCGCTCTTCCATCCCCAACTGTTCGAGTATGAGCATGACTCTCTGTTCGGCCTCACTCATGTTGAGGCCGTAGAGCAGCGCCGTATAGAGCAGGTTTTCGCGCGCAGACAATTTTTTAAAGAAGGCCGCATCCACGCTGACGCGGCCGATCATACGCCTCACAACTTTGTGCTCTCGCGGCAATTCGTGACCGAGTATGCGTACCTCTCCGCCGTCCGGGATCAGCAGCGTCGAGAGAATGCGAATCAGAGTCGATTTGCCGGAGCCGTTTGGCCCAAGCAGCCCGTAAGTCTCTCCGCGCGCCACCTCGAATGAAACGCCGTCGAGCGCCCATTCCTCTGTGACCCTGGATTTCAAAAGCCCCTTGCGCTTACGAAACATCTTGCGCAAGCTTCGTACTTCGATGGCCGGATATGTCATAACAAGCCCCCCGTGGGAAAGCATCCGCACGATTCGCTCTGGCGATAAAACGGATAAATGATTTTAGGATTTGGCGGTGGGAACCAAGTAAGTGATTGAAAGAGTCGCGCCGCTTTGTGGAAGCGTTCGTGCGCCGCCGCCGTGCTCGGCAGTCCCCTGAATAGGAACTCGGCAGTGGCCGCTCTTGACTCTTCTCGCTTACTTAG
>DATLMN010000257.1:0-4052 GCA_035537255.1 Pyrinomonadaceae bacterium
TCCAATCGCGCTAATCCAAAATCCAAAATCTAAAATCCAAAATCACTTATGTCCTCCCGTCATCAATAATCCGATCTCTTCGGTCGTCGCTTCCTTTGGATCGACTTCGCCGACGATCTCGCCCTCATGAACAATCAGTAGACGGTCGGCCAGCGCCGTGACCTCTTCCAACTCGGCGGAGACCAGCAGTACGGCGCAGCCTGCGTCGCGAAGGCCGACAAGCTTGCTATGAATAAATTCGATTGCGCCGATGTCCACGCCGCGCGTCGGCTGCGAAACGAGCAGCAGCTTCGGGCGCAGATCGAACTCGCGACCGATGATCAGCTTTTGCTGATTGCCGCCGGAGAGTGCGCGCGCGGGCAAGTCAGGATCGGTGGGGCGCACATCGAAATCCTTGATGATCTGCTCGGCGCGACGGCGAATCGCTTTATCGTCCAGCAGAATGTCCAGACTTGAGACCGCAGGCGGCCTGTAATGAACTCCCAGGATAGAATTTTCCGCGAGATCGAAATCGAGCAGCAGCCCGCGCCTGTGACGGTCTTCCGGGATGTGCGCGATGCCAAGCTCTTTACGCTTGCGCGCGCTCGTCTTGGTGATGTCCTGCCCTTGAAACAGGAGCCGTCCGGTCATACGCGCAGGCGCGACCAACCCTGCAATGGCTTCGATCAGCTCCGTCTGACCGTTGCCCTCGACGCCCGCGATGCCGACGATCTCACCACTTCGCACCTCAAAGGTCACGTTATTCAAGCGCGGCGCATTATCAGCAGTGGTGACCGTCAAGCCCTCTACGCCCAGCACAGTCTCGCCGACGGTTGCTTCAGGCTTCTCTATGCGCAGCAGCACGTCGCGCCCGACCATCAGACGCGCAAGCTCCGCAGCATTCGTCTCGCTGGTCTTTAGCTCGCCGACGACGCGCCCGTCGCGCATGATCGTCACCTCGTCGGAGATGGCCAGCACTTCCGAGAGCTTGTGTGTGATGATGATGATCGTCTTTCCCTGCTCGCGCATGCGTCGCAGGATGGTAAAGAACTCTTCGACCTCCTGCGGCGTCAGGACGGCGGTCGGCTCGTCCAGTATGAGAAAGCGCGCCTGTCTGTAGAGCGCCTTCAGCAACTCTACGCGCTGCTGTTGGCCCACAGAGAGGTTTTCAATCGTCGCGAACGGATCAATGGAGAGCTTGAACTCGTCCGAGAGAGCGCGAATCTCTTTCCCTGCGCGCGCCAGATCGAGAGCAATGGCAGAGCCTGGCTCAGCGCCGAGCACGATATTTTCCGCGACGGTCATCGGCTCGACCAGCATAAAGTGCTGGTGAACCATCCCTATGCCGAGAGCGATGGCGTCATGCGGAGACGCGATCTGTCGCACTTCTCCATCAACCACAATGTCGCCATCGTCTGCGGTATAAAAGCCGTAGGCGATACGCATCGCAGTCGATTTGCCCGCGCCGTTCTCGCCCACGATGGCGTGAATCGTCCCCGTCGCGACGTGTATATTCACGCGGTCATTGGCCAGCACTTCGCCGAACCGTTTGGTGATGTTTCGTAGCTCAAGCATAAAAAGCAGTTTTCAGTTTTCAGTTTTCAGCAATCAATGTTCAGTAAAAGTAATTTGTCTTTTCTGTAAACTGAAAACTAAAAACTGAAAACTTTTCATTTCATCATTGCGTCGGTCACTTTAATCTGTCCGCCGATGATCTTTTGACGGGAGGCCTCGACCTCTTGCAGCACTTCGGGCGCGATCAGTGGTTGATTGTATTGATCGAGCGAAAACGCTACGCCGTCCTTGTCCAATCCGTAAACGTGGAGGCCGCCTTGAAACTTGCCGACGACGACATCCTGCACGATCTGATAGACGGCGTTGTCGACGCGCTTGACCATACTGGTCAGGACGAAGCCGGGTTTGACGCCGTTCTGGTTCGAATCGACGCCGATGACAAAGTGCGTGGCGCGACCGTCGCGTTTGCCTGCCTGCTCGACGGCATCGAACGCGCCGAGACCGGAATTACCCGCCGCCGTAAAGATCACGTCAGCGCCTTTCCCTATCTGGGCCAACGCCAGCTCCTTACCCTTACCGGGGTTGTTCCAGGCGCTGTCCGTGACGCCGACATAATTTTCGATGACGCGAATGTTGGGATTGACAGACCGCGCGCCCTCCTCATAACCCTTCGCGAAACGGTGTATGAGACCGATGTCCATGCCGCCAAGAAATCCGAGCACACCCGATTTGGAAGTTTTGGCGGCGATCATCCCGACCAGGAAAGAGCCTTCGTGTTCTTTAAAGACGAGCGAAGCGACGTTGGGAAGCTGGCTCACGCCGTCGACGATGGCGAAGTTGACCTGCGGGTAATCCTTCGCCACCGCTTCGATGATCGGAGCTTGAGCGAAGCCTATACCGATGACCAGATTGTAATGGCGCTCGGCGAAGGCGCGCAGCGCGGGCTCGATTGAGGTCGGGTCGCCCGGCTCTACGTCGCGCAGGATAATGCCAAGCGCAGGCTTGTCGCAGGGCGTGCCGTCCGGGTGCTTGCCCCCCTCTGCGCACTTGACGCCGTCGTAGGCGGCGGCGTTAAAGGAGCGATCATCTTTGCCGCCGATGTCGAAGACTATGCCGACGTGAATCTTTGAAGGATCGTCGGCCGCGATAGTTTGCGGCTGGCAAGCGATGGCAGAGAGCGCGAGCGCGCAAATGACTGCGACGAAGGCTGTCAGATAAAGCTTCATGCGTTGATTACTTCCTTGATCAAGGTGGGTGCTGTTGAAGGGGGATCTTCACCCACAACGTAAGCCTGTTGTACGCGCCGGGCGGCTGCCTTTGCCTCGTCTTCGCGGCGACCATAAACGAGTCCGAGCACGTCGCCCTTCCTGATTTGATCATTGATGCGTGCGTGGCCGATAAAACCGACGCCCGGATCAATCGTGTCTTCGATGCGTGTGCGCCCGCCGCCCAACGCGGCGACGGCGTTTCCGATCTCAGCCGTCTTGATTGAATTTATGAATCCGTCGTGCGGCGATTCTACCTTAACCTCGTGCAGTGTCAAATCAAAGAGGCGCGACGGATCGTCGCAGACGCGCACGTCTCCGCCCTGCGCCAAGACGTTCAGGCGAAACTTTTCCAGCGCACGCCCGGACTCAAGCGCACGCCGGACGCTCTCGCGAGCCTCGTCCAGAGACACAGCCAACCCTGCGACAGAGACCATCTGCGCCGCCAGCTCAACGGAAAGGTCTTTGACGGGGCGCATCCCTTCGTCATCTTCGCCGCGCATGATGAGCAGGCATTCGCGCGTCTCAAGCGCATTGCCGACGGCGCGACCCAGCGGCTGGTTCATATCCGTAATCAGCGCAGAGGTGCGAACGCCGCAGCGGTTGCCTGTCATGACGAGCGCCTGGGCCAATTCCCTGGCGCGCTCTTCGGTCTCCATAAAAGCGCCGCTGCCTGTCTTGATGTCTAGCACGAGCCCTTCCAATCCGGCAGCAAGCTTCTTGGACATGATCGAGGCGACGATCAAAGGGATCGCTTCGACAGTGGAGGTCGCGTCGCGCAACGCATAGAGCTTACGGTCTGCGGGCGCAATCTCTTCTGTCTGCCCCATCATGGCGTAGCCGACACTCTTGAGTACGGCGCGAAACTCCGCGAGTGTGAGGCGCACGCGAAAGCCCTCTATCGCTTCCAACTTGTCTAGCGTGCCGCCCGTGTGCCCTAAGCCACGGCCAGAGATCATCGGCACATATGCGCCCGTGGCGGCCACGAGCGGCGCAATCACCAAGGATGTCTTATCGCCGACTCCGCCCGTCGAATGCTTATCGACCTTTGGCCCATTAATGTCAGAGAAGTCCAGCACCTCGCCGGAGTGAAGCATCTCCTGTGTTAGCGATTGCTGTTCTTCGGTCGTCATGCCTTTGAGAAAGATCGCCATCAAAAGAGCGGACGCCTGGTAATCGGCAATGTCGCCCCGTATGAGCCCACGAATAAAATGCGCAATCTCCTCACGGGACAGGCTCGCCCCGTCGCGCTTTTTGCGTATGATGTCCTGTGGTCTCAAAAGCCTCTTTCCT
>DATLMN010000258.1:0-6151 GCA_035537255.1 Pyrinomonadaceae bacterium
TTCGCGCGCGACGTATTTCCGGGCGGCACGCTCAGCCTGCTTCGTCTCTCGCACGGCGAGATATTGCCAGGCTCTGAAGTCGTCCTGCTGGAAGTACGCGACCGTCGCAATCCGGAGATCATTCTTTCAAGCGAACAGCTCGTACGCGGAATCGATTACAACCTGAACGCGACGACGGGTGAAGTTTTCTTCCTGCGTTATATCTCGACCTTCGATTACGCTTTGAACCTTGTGCAGTTGGTCGTCACCTACGAGCATCGCTCGGATGATCTTTCGACGGCCGTGTACACGGCGCGCGCCGTCCGCCAGTTTGAAAGCTTAGGGATGCGCCTGGGCCTCTCGGCAATCGTCCAGCAATCCGACATGGGCTCTTTCGCGCTGGGCGGCATAGATGGCGTCAAGACTCTGCCGCGCGGCGGCGAGCTACGATTCGCGTATGCGCGCAGTCAGGGCCGTTTTATGGCGGGCAGCAATGTCCTCGATCCGACAAGCATAGAACACGACGGCGATGCTTACAGGGTAGAGCTTGTGCAGCCGCTCCCCTTTTATCAGGCGGTCGTCAGTGCGCGTTACGCCAATTCTTCCGAGGGCTTCTACAATCCTTTCGGCGCGACCGTCACGCCCGGCTCGCGTCGCGGCGATCTCTCTTTAGAGTTCAAGCCTAGATCGAGTTCGACCCTGCGCTTTGGTCTGACGACGGAGCGCAATCGCACGGCGCTCGTGGATAACTCTCGTCTTACACTGTCGGCCTCCTGGGATCAGGTCGTCAACGAACGCCTCCGTTTTCATCTGGGTTACGACCGCCGCAGCTTTAGCGATGATTTGACGGATCAGCAGACGGACTCGAACATGATAACGGCTGCCGCCGAAGTGCAGTTGACCGATAAGCTCAGCGTCTCTGTCAAGCGCGAGCAGAACTTAGGCGAAGCCGATCCGACCTATCCGAACCAGACGACGCTGGCGGCCACTTACCAGGTGAGCCAGTGGACGCGTCTCTTCTTTACGCAGCGACTAGCTTCAGCGCCGATTGTCCCCATCAGCGATGTCGCGCAGACGGGCTTTGGCTTTACTGAAGCGCGACGCGAAACTGCCATCGGCGTCGAGACGCGCCTGGGCAAGTACACCTCCATGATCGGTCGCTACCAATTGGAGAACGGCGCGAACGGGACGGACAGCTTTGCCGTGATCGGTTTGCAGAATCGTCTGCCCATCTCGCAGGAGCTTTCCCTTGAGGTTGGCTTTGAGCGCGGTTTTCATCTGGCGGGTCTGGGCGAAAGCTTTAACAGCGCTACGCTTGGGTTCGGCTGGATGCCGACGCAGGATTTTCGCGCCTCAGCCCGTTACGAGTTTCGTGATCGAGGCAGCGTGGGCCAACTCTTCAATATAGGCGCGGCAGGACGTTTAGGCCACGGCATCACCGTCATGTCGCGTCTTCAGTACACGGACGCGGATTTCGCCGGGCGCGAGAGTTCCGCCATTGACGGGACGGCGGCGCTCGCCCTTCGCCCGCTCGAATCAGACCGCGTAGGGCTGCTCTTTAGTTATAACCATCGCTCGATTGTGCAGGACGCGATAGAGGGCACGGAGCAGACGCGGGATCAGATAGATACGCTGTCTATGGACGGCTATGTGCAGGCGACGCGTGCGCTGGAGCTTTACGGTCGCTTCGCCCTGCGCTTTAACGCCAACGGCCAGCCGGAGCTGCCCTACGTTTCGACGCTCACTTACCTGACGCAGGCGCGCGCGCAGTATCGCTTGACGAGCCGTTTCGACCTGGCAGGTGAAGTGCGTTATCTGTTGCAAACGTCTACGGGCACGCGCCGCGCGATCTTTGGAACGGAGCTTGGCTTCTGGGCACTGCCCGATCTGAGGCTGGGCGTAGGCTACAACTTTACGCGTGCGGGCGAGCCGGGCGGTTTGAGCGTTCGTCAGGGACGACGCGGTTTCTACTTCACGATCTCGTCGAAGCTCTCTAATCTCTTCGACCTCTTCGGCGCGTCGCGCGGGTCGCTGCAATCGACGGGCGCGCCCGCCGGTGCGACTGACGATGCGAACGGCGGTGCGACCAATGATGCGAACGGTAACGCGGCAGGCCAGCATGAAGAGAAGCCTGCGGAGCAGAAGCCGGAGGAGAAGGAGGAGAAGCAATGAAGATGAAATCCTTGCTCATCAAGCTTCTGCTGCTCTGCTCTCTCTTTGTGTGCATGGGCCAGGTCTCTGCGCAGGCCTGGACGATTACGCGCACTTCGTCTCCGAAATTTTACACGGACTTCGGCGCGGGCATTCGCTGCATGTACGTCTCTTATCAGATCACCAACAATAGCACGTCGAACTACACTGACATCTGGGTGGCAGCCGATACCTTTACGGGAGTATCCGTCACTTTAGCGCCGGGTGAGGACGGCATCGTCCAACTCGGCTCGATGGCCGCCGGTCAGACGAAGACGGCCTTCTTCTATATACGCGCCTTATCCAATATTGCTGCGCCGCAGACGCACACGGTCAGGATTTATCCGACGCGGCCTCCGACGGCAGAGCTTGCGAGCAGCAGTTTCACGCAAACGGTCGTCGAGGATACGATTCAGGCCAACGCCAACAAGATTACGACGACCATCGCCGGGCCGAACCCGCCGGGTCTGGGCGGCATCGTGACCGTCACCGTGACGGGCCACAGCGGCTCAATCGGCAGCCAGAATCTGCTCTCATATACTCCCGCCTCGGAATTGAGCTGGACGGCCAATAATTATCAGCTCGTGTCGTCAACCATCGTGCTCTCCGGCGGCAACACTGGCACTTACACGGACCGACTCTTTATCAGCGGTCTGGCTTCAGATTCAGACACCAACTACACAGTCACTTACGAGTTTCGTGCGACGGGCGTTAGCACTGCGCCGCAGATCGTCACTCCTATGGTCTTTATCGCCAGCGGAACGAATATCAAGCACACGCAGGGCGATCCCAATACGATCTCGCCCGCGACCAACTCGCTGACCTTAAGCAAGCTCTCAAGCGCGACGAGCGTTTATCCAGGGGGCACGCTCACCTACACCTTGCGGCTGAGCAATGCGGGGGGC
Organism: Pyrinomonadaceae bacterium; assembly: GCA_035537255.1. GTDB lineage: Bacteria > Acidobacteriota > Blastocatellia > Pyrinomonadales > Pyrinomonadaceae > DASQYE01. The sequence goes on from DATLMN010000258.1 coordinate 3,075, forward strand.
GCATACGATGCGACGGTAGAGGATTTCACGGATACTTTGCCGACCACTCCTGGGAGTCTCGCTTACGTGACGAACTCTTCGGCCTATAACGGCGTGGCGATCAGCAATCCGAGCATCTCCGGCGCAACCCTGACGTGGGTGGGAAGCTTCACTGTGCCCGCAGGACAAACCAGAGACCTTACCTTCCAGGTCACATTCCCCAACACGGGCGGCACTTATACAAACCGCGCCGTCGCGCACGTCGGCGGCTTTCAGATCGATTCGACGCTCGCCACAGGCGACAACTCTCCTGCAAGCGTAGCTGTGACGGCGCGCACGCCGCCCAACATCAAGCTTGACAAGAGCTACAGCGCGAACACGGCGATCATCCAATCGGGCACGGAGATCACCTACACGATCACCTTTACCAATCTGGGCGAAACGGCCGCCACCACTTTTACGCTCTTCGATATGATTCCGGCGCGCACCGATTTCAAGGTCGGCTCTCTGACTTACACGCCCATCAGAGGCGGTGTGGCCGCGCCCATCGTGAGCTATGCGAATGCAGCGCGCAGCCCGGCCGATCCGCCGCAGCCGCCGTCGCCCTGGGTCTCCTACACGCCCTCCGGGACATACGACACGCAAGTGACATTCATTCGCTGGGCATTCTCCGGCAACATCCCCGCCAACGCCTCCAGCACTATCACCTTCACCGTCCGCATACAGTAAGAAAAGGATGAAGGCGGAAGGCGGAAGGATAAAAGCCAGGCTATGTTAATTGAATCATCCAGCTAACATTGCCTTTCTTTCATCCTTCCGCCTTCATCCTTGCTTTTCCGTGGTGTTATATTAGCCGTACTGTGTCTGAGGGTAATGATTCAAGGCGTTTGAGCGAGCTGACCGTCGGTGATGCCAAGCGCATACTGGTTTACGGGGCTGCCGTAGCGCTGGCCATCGGCCTCTTCGGCCTGCTCATCATTAAGGTTCTGGTCGCGCTGCTGCTGGGCGTGGTGGCTGGCGTCTATCTACTTCCCGTGCAGGAGTGGCTGGAAAAGAGGCTGCGCGCGCGTGCCGGGAGTGCATTGATCACCATTGCGCTGATCGTCGTGCCGCTCGTCGCGATCACCTCTTACGCCTGGTACGAGCTATCCGATTACTCGAATGTCGTACACGAGAAGCACGAGGATATTATCAACTCGATCAGCGCCTCGCTCGGGCGTTATCTGCCCGTCACTCGTGAAGGCACGCGGGAAGGTCTCAGGGCCGCCTTTGCCGAAGCCGTGACGCGCTCCGCAGAAGCCTCGGAGGAGCTGCGCAAACAAGCGGCGCTCCTGCTGGCCTCGCTTTCGCTCTTCTTCTTCACGCTCTTTTACATCCTCACGCAGAGGATTCGCGTCGCAGCTTATATCAAGGTGCGCATCCCGGGAGATTATCTGCCGCTCTACGAAAAGCTGACGACGAATATCGGCAGCGCTTTGCGCGGCGCACTGCGCGCAGTCTTTATAGACCAGACCTTGAAGGCGCTCGTCATCCTTGTCCTTAATCTCATCTTCGACATGCCGCTGGCGCTGGTGCTCTCGATCATCACTTTCCTTCTCGGATTTTTTCCGCTGCTGGGTGAATGGGCCGTCTACCTGCCCGTCACTATTTATCTGCTGGTCTTTCGCCATGACCCTGTCAGCGCTGCGATCTATTTGAGCGTGGGTATTATGATGACGCTCGGGTCGTCGTTGCTGCTGCGCCCGCGACTGGCGAGCGCGGGCGCAAAGCGTTTCAGTTTCTACTGGATGCTGGTCGCGCTGGTGGCTGGCGTTTATGCCTTCGGGATACCGGGTATCGTTCTAGGGCCTGCGATCCTGGGCTTCGTCAAGGCTGTGGGCGATACGCTCTTCGGCGACGTTCACTACGAGACCTCGCTCCTTAAATCCGAAGACGAGATCAAAGGACAAAAGGCCTCGGAGCAGCAGACCCTTGAGAGCCGCGCCGACTACGCTGCCGACTGAGCGCCCCCGGACGGCAAACTTTTTTTCGCAGAAAAATAGGCCCCCAGACCAAATAATTCCCCGTAAACTGATGAAAAACGTGGGAATAACAGGGTTTTAAACTATACTTGAGTGTCTTTGGAGAAGTAGAAGTGGCCCACGACCTCTGAGACGTATTTCGGGGCTTTAAGAACGCGCTCCATCAGATACCTGATTCTTGATCGGATCAAGTCTTTGTAAGCATCGACTATCTCTGACAACGTTTGTCTGGAAAATGAGATGTCCGTTAAGATGCGCGGAAGTGCGAAGCCAAACAACTCCGTCACATCAAATAGATTGGAACTCTCTTTTAATTTGGTTCGCAGCAGGATTTCTTCTATCAGACGCCCCAGGAAGAAAGATTTACCGGAACCCGACTGGGCAATAATGGCGGTATGACTCCCGATAGCGTCCGAAGAAATTGCTACCAGATCATCAATCAACTGATCACCGGCTTTCGGGTCAGCTCCAACCCAGTATCTCGGCTCCTGCAAGGGCGTCATCTGTCAACCAAGTATCAATTTCGACTTGTCTCTATTTAAATCGTGATCCGTCATAGAATCTACCTTGAGCTGTGGGAATTATGTTTGGTGTTTGATGCGCTATAAAAGTGAAGCGGAGTGAAGAACAGGACAGACTTTATGACCAGACCAGCAATCAGTCAAGAGTTTTCTGGTCCACCAACCAGACGGCATGATGATTAACAAACAGGGGCCGATCAAGACGTTCCCACTGCGCGGTATCAAAGAATCGCCGCCTTACCTGCACAACGGTCGACTGCTCACGCTCGAAGACACAGTGGAGTTCTTCAACCTGGTGCTGGAGCTTAATCTCTCTTCACAGGAGAAGACCGATCTGGTCGCCTTCATGCGCGCTTTATAGCTGTAGGCTTAAAGGTTTTTGCGGACGAGTTTTGTTCGAGGAGTAGAAGCGTACCTTAACCCGGAGGCCAGTTGAGGGGGCGTCCGCCGAGGACGTGTACGTGCAGGTGAAAGACGGATTGGCCCGCGCCTGCGCCCGTGTTGATGACGGTGCGATAGCCGCTCTCTGAGAGTCCCTGCTCGTTGGCGACGCGCG
>DATLMN010000259.1:0-12475 GCA_035537255.1 Pyrinomonadaceae bacterium
TGCGCGCGGCCAAGGCGCGCACGCGCGAGGAACTCGAAAAAGCGTTGGCACAGGCGATACTGCTCATTTCAAAAGCGGACGTTCGCGGCTGGTTCAAGCATTGCGGTTACGAGGTCGCATCCGTATGAATGCCGCTGTAGAGTAGACACTCTCGCCCTCAGTTTTTATACGGAAACTGCTTATTCCGCAGATCGCTTTGAGCTTGTTGGCCCGCGCCTTTTGATGTTGTGTACGAAAGGGCTGGCCTTGGATTTGAGCTACTCGCTTGCGCGCTGAAGATGGTTGGTATGCCTCTTGCAGTATGGTCCGGGCAGACTGGAATCTATGGAGGATAAAAATTATGAAGGCCGTCTATTATCGTTTCACACCGGGCGTGTTTGATCAGAGCCAGCCGCAGAGCGTGCTGCTGGAAGTAAAGGTGGAGGGAGCGCCAACGTCCGTGACGCTTGAGCTGCAATCGCCGAACAATGTGGTGGTTTTAAAGGACGACGGCACGGGCGGCGATAAGCAGGCGGGCGATAAGATATTCTCTGTCAAGCTTCAGGCCGCAGACATTCTCAAGAACTTTACTCCGGACGACGTGAATCATAATTTCGTCGGCGACCTGTTGCTCAAACAGGGAAACGACAAGGACGGGCCTTATCACATCTTTGCAGACATCCTCACACCCGATATTCCGCCCGTACAGGTAAAGCAAATATCGAACACTGTGCAATACACGGAACATCTGGTCAATATCGTCGATCCGAACTTCTTCAATAACTTTTTAATCTCTGCCGTGACGACGAAGTTTTACCAGAGCTTTGAGGACAGCTACGATTTCATCAATGTGATTTACGAGATCTCGCACTTTAAGAATCGTGAACACTTCGGCACGCGCAATAGCGTACAGGGAATCGGGATACAGCAGTTCGACAATAATGGCACGTATGGCAGCGCGGGTCGTTTGATTGGCTGCACATTTTTCCCCATCCCTTCACTCTTTGACGGCGCATCGCGAACCTACCAGCACGAGCTGGGCCACCAGTGGGTCAATTCCCTGAACGTGCCTCCGCTGGACTATGGCATTCCGCATTACCCGTTCTCGGATTTGGCCGCCTGCATCATGGGCTGGTCCAAGCCCGGAGGGCAGGGCCTCACTTTCAATTTCCAATTGAAGCCCGTCGGGAACAATTTCGAGCTGGTGGCTGATAATAACCCGAAGGTCTATAGCGATCTGAGCCTTTACCTGATGGGCTTTCTCCCGGCCAGCCAGGTCAAGGATCACTTTGTCTTTAAGAATCAGGATCACGCGCTCGCGCCCGGCCCTGTGCAGGCGAGCGAGCTGACCAAGGTGAGCATCAACCAGATTGTTCAGGCAATGGGTGCGCGTGTGCCCGACGCGAGCAAGGCACAAAAGAAGTTCCGCATCGCTACGATCATCGTTTCCAGAGACGGTCTTCTGTCAGAGAAAATGATGCGATTCTACGACCATTTCTCGGCGCGCGCGGAAGAGACCAAGATCGTTCCCTTTTCGGATGGAATGGTCAAGGGAGAGACAAAGCCTTTCTATCTCACGACGCAACAGCTTGGACGACTAGATACGCGTATCAAGCGTCGCATTCTGGTGGACTCTTCGAGAGACGGCGGAGTGTGGTGGTTTCCGCAGGCGGGGCCTTTCGATCCGGCGGCGAAACATCAGGGTAAAGCGCTTGCCGACCACTTGCGCTCGCTCGGTCACAAGGTTGATGAGCTGCCGCGCCCGACGACGATTACGGCCAAGCTGCTGGCCGGTTACGACATCGTCATACGCGCGGCAGGCGTTGGCAATTACAGTCAGGCGGAGATCACTGCCTATCAGGATTACGTCAAGCAGGGCGGCGGTCTGCTGTTGTTGGCAGAGTCAGGGCCGCCAGATAAACTGGCCTTGAGCTTCGGGCTGAAATTCGAGGGCAATACTGTGGGTAACAATCTGCTCAGCAACTTTACTCCGCATCCCGTTACGCAGGGCGTGGGCCAACTGACTTATAAAGTCGGCGGCGGTCTGACGAAAGCTCCGGCGGGGGCGCAGGTGCTGGGCAAGCTATCGGGCCAGAGCTTTCTGGACCTGAATAACAACGGCGTCAAAGACGCAGGCGAACCCGCAGGCCCGCCTGTCCTGGGAGCGATGCAGCACGGACAGGGACGCATAGTCTTTTGCGGCGACACCAATCTATGGGAGACAGTCCCGCAGCCGCTGACGAAAAACGTCGTCAAGTGGCTGACAGACCCGTAAACCACACGGCCCTTGATTCGGCCTTTTAGTGATCATCGAATCTGTTCGCAGCTTAGCCTCTGCCGTCCATCGTGACGGCAGAGGCTAACATTCGTTGGCGTGCCTTTCGCGCATCCCAAGTTTTAAAATCCCTCTGACATAAACGACACGCAAGCCGCTACGTCTGCCAAGGCCAGGTGTGCTAGTGTGGCAGCGAGCAAGCGCCAGAGTGCGCGTACTTTATGATAAGCAGTGATTCCACAGGGTAGAAGGATTATTGATTACAAAGCGATGACAGATGTTGTGAGAGCAGATGAGACAGCAGTCTTCGGCGGCAGACCGACCTGGGCGGAGATTGATCTGGATGCGCTGGCCGCAAATTTTCATCTGGTGCGCGAGCGCGTGGGCCCAAAGGTCTCTGTGATGGCCGTCATCAAGGCGGATGCTTACGGGCACGGAGCGTCAGAGTGTGCGCGCCGTCTTTCGCGCGAGGGCGCGCAGTGGTTTGCCGTCGCATTGCCCGAAGAAGGATTGGAGCTAAGACGAGCAGGCATCACGCAGCCGATTTTGTGTCTGAGCGGTTTCTGGGAAGGGCAGGAGCAGGCTTGCATAAATGAATCACTCTTCCCAGTGGTCTATCGTCTTGAGATGATCGAGGCGCTTAACGCGGCGGCGCGCGACGCGGGGCGCATCGCTGACTTACACGTCAAGATCGATACGGGAGTGGGACGGCTGGGCGTGCGCTACGATCATGTGAGCGAGTTCGTCGACGCTCTCTCTCGTTTTAAAAATATTCGCATCGATGGACTGATGACGCACTTCGCTGCGGCGGACGAGCCGCGCCGTGATCGCTTCACCGCCGAGCAGTTGGCGCGTTTCAAAGAAGCGGTCAATTCTTTTCGCGAGCGCGGCTACAATCCGACGTATCAAGACATGGCTAATTCCGCTGCGACGTTCGCGCACCCTGAATCGTGGGGCAATATGGTTCGTACAGGCGGCGTGTTGTACGGGTTGTGGCGTGACATACTCGCGCCAGACCCGCAAGCGCCACTCTTGCGTCCGGTCATGAGTGTGCGCTCGCAGATCAGTTTGTTGAAGCGCATATACAAGGGAGAGACGCTCGGCTACGGTTGCACTTTCGAGGCTGCGCGCGAGACCTTAGTGGCGACCGTGCCCGTCGGATATAACGACGGTTACGTGCGCGCGCTCTCGAACACAGGTCGCGTCATCGTGCGCGGCCACTATGCACCGGTAGTGGGGCGCATCTCTATGGATTTGACGCTGCTGGATGTGACGGATGTTCCGGGTGTGGCGCACGGCGACCGCGTCACGCTGCTCGGCACTGACGGCGCGCTCTCCGTTACGGCGGAGGAGATAGCAAAGACCGTTGGCTCACTTTCCTACGAGATCACTTGCGGCATCAGTAAGCGCGTGCCGCGTCTTTATCTTCCGTCGGAGCAAAGCTAGTCGTAGAGCATAAGAAGAGGAAGGCGCACGCTTCGCTTTATCTAGAGAGAAGAGCGCGCCTTTTTTGTTGGCAGGATGCGGGCAGTAGTTCCTGTGTTGAACCGGCGCTCTCGACACGCGCGGTCTGGTTTCCGCTAGAGGGTAAAGTTATAGGTGATGACGCCGGAGACTTTGACCGGCTGTTCCGAGAGCAGTGTCGGTGAAAATCTGGCCCTGTAAGCCGCCTGCACGGCGGCTGCTCGTAAAAGCGTATGGCCCGATACGGCCTGCGCCGAAATGACTTTCCCCGTCTCGTCAATCAACACCTGGACAGTGACGATGCCTGAAGCTTTGACAAGCTTGGCCTGTGGCGAATAGACGGGTTTGGGCAGATCGAGAGCCTTGCCATTGAGCACGCCTTTACTGACGACGGGTCTCTTAGGCGTGGGCGGGGGCGCGACTCTTTCCGGCGGCGCTTCCCCAATATCGACTTTGACAGTCCGTGGAGGCTCGGCGACAGGATTATTGTTACCTGTCCCGGTGCCGCGCATGCCGCTTGTGCCGGGATCAAAATCTCTTCCGGTGATCGCCACAGGGCCAAAAGCAGGCAGCTCCTTTACTTTCAAGGGGGCGCTGGAAATCTCTGCGGGCGGTTTTGTTGAATCGTTGATGCGTGCGATGGGCTGTGCCCGCTCCGTTACCCGCCTTGAATTGTCTGCGCTGGCCCTCGGCGTTGAATCGCGCGCGGGCGTTGCTTCCGCAGGCATCACGGGCGGCACGAAGGTCACGACGTATTCGTTGGTTTGTTCTTCCAAATGCGCGTCATAAGCATAGATGCTCGCCACGCCCGCGATCATAAAAAGCACTGTGTACGCGCCCAGCGTGGCGACAAAAAACCAGCTTCGCCTCGCTGTCTCTTTATGGTGTAGATCAGATTCGACCAGATTATTAAACATCTCTCTCTTTCCTCCCATGCCGGTGCCAGGCGGGTCTTCTCCTGAGAGCTTGCTCTCTCCAAGACTTTAGACTCCGGCGCTGCCGTTCTTGTTCCCGAAAGGTTGGCAGGGCCAGTCACGAACAGTGTGGAGGTTGAGAGCGATAAGGTACGCGCAGCGTTTGCGGCTGGCTTTATCTGAACAATGAGTTTCCCTGTACAGGGCGCGGCAATTCTTTTAGGATTGGAGCGTTCACACCCAATTATCTTTTCAGGAGCAAAAACATTATGGCGACCAGTGCGGAGTGGCATGAGGATTATGAGAAGATGAGCGAGCAGGCGCTCAACTTTTCACGCGCCGTCAAGAGCGTGCAGGAAGAGTTGGAAGCCGTCGACTGGTACAATCAACGCGCAGAGGCTACCAAGGATGAACAACTGCGCCGTATCCTCGAACACAATCGCGATGAGGAGATAGAGCACGCCATGATGGGCTTGGAATACCTGCGACGCATCAGCCCCGTCTTCGACAAACACATGAAGACCTATCTCTTCACAGAAGGCGACATCACGGAGATAGAAGAGAAGGCCGAAAAACAGGGATGAGGGCGGAGGGATGAGGGATGAAAAGGAAAGCATTCAAGTTGAATCAGCACTCCTTTCATCCCTCATCCCTCCGCCCTCATCCCTATTCTTAAAGGAGGCCAGTAGAGATGCTTGAAGTAGAAGCGGCAACGAAGAGCCAGCAGGAAGAACTCAATCCTTTCAAGATCGCCAAGCAACAGTTCGACATCGCAGCCGATTTTCTAGACCTTGACCCCTCCATGCGCAGCGTCCTGAAGAACGCCAAGCGGCAACTGGTCGTCTCCATCCCGGTCAAGATGGACAGCGGCCGTGTCGAAGTCTTCGAGGGCTATCGCGTCCAGCACAACATCGCGCGCGGGCCGGCCAAGGGCGGCATACGCTATCACCCGCAGGTCACGCTCGACGAGGTCAAGGCGCTGGCCTCATGGATGACCTGGAAATGCGCGACCGTCGGCATCCCTTACGGCGGCGGCAAGGGCGGAGTGGTCTGCGATCCAAAGGGCATGTCGCAGTCCGAGCTTGAGCGACTAACGCGCCGCTACGCATTCGAGATCGCTCCGATCATAGGTAAGGACAGCGACATTCCCGCGCCCGACGTTTACACGGACGAGCAGACGATGGCCTGGATCATGGACACGATCTCTATGGTGCGCGGGCATACGGAGCTGGCCGTCGTCACTGGCAAGCCGCTGGCGCTCGGCGGCTCGCAGGGGCGTAGCGAAGCGACCGCGCGGGGCTGTTTATACGCTCTGCGTGATGCGTGTCGTGTTAAGGGGACGAGCCTGCGCGGAGCGCGCGTCGCCGTGCATGGCTTTGGTAATGCGGGCGCAAATATCGCGCGGCTCGTGGCGGCGGACGGTGCGCGCGTCGTCGCCGTCTGCGATTCGCGCTGCGGCGTCTACGCGGAAAACGGCCTGGACGTGCAGGCCGCGCTGCAACATAAAAAGGAGACCGGCGCGGTTCACGGGCTACAGAACGCACAGGAGATCGAGTGCGACGCCGTGCTTGAAGTTGATTGCGATATTTTGCTGCCCTCTGCGCTTGAAAACAGCATTACGCTCGCCAACGTCGGGCAGGTTAAGGCGAAGATCATCGCGGAGCTTGCCAACGGGCCTGTCACTCCGGGCGCAGACCGCGTGCTGGAAGACGCGGGCGTCTTTCTCATTCCGGACATCTTAGCCAACGCTGGCGGTGTCACCGTCAGCTACTATGAATGGGTGCAGGATCAATACTCCTACTTCTGGACAGAGAGCCAGATCAACCAGCGTCTTGAGCTGACGATGCAGACGGCCTTTCGCTCAGTCTACGAAACGGCAGAGAGGTATCAGACGGACATGCGCACGGGCGCGTACATTCTGGCCGTCGACCGCGTCGCAGAAGCCACGCGCATGCGCGGCATCTTCCCATGAAGAGAACAGAACATAAATGACGGACAAGGAAGAGAATTCATAGAGATGAAAGATAAAATCACTGTTTACGAAAAACCGACTTGAACAAAATGTCGTGAGCTTGACCGGCTGCTCCGTGAGAGCGGCATCCCCTTTGAGAAAATCAATTACTACATCGAGCCGCTGACGGAAGAGAGGCTGCGCTCTTTGCTCAAAAAGATGAAGATGAAGCCGCGCGAGCTGCTGCGCACGAGCGAGGCCGTCTACCGCGAGCTTGGACTCGCGAAGGGCACGCACACAGATGACGAGCTGATCTCTTTGATGATCAAACATCCTGACCTTATTCAACGTCCCATCGTCGAATGCGGCTCGCGCGCAGTGCTTGGCCGTCCCATAGAGAACGTCAAAGCGGTGATCGGCGGCAAGTAAAAGCGGACTGGCAGGCATCTAACAGACAAAAAAACGGAAGAGGTCAGGAGATCAGTGGCGAAATCACCGGCGACAGTCTATGTCTGTCAGAACTGCGGAAACCAGTCCCGCAAGTGGCTTGGTAAATGTCCGGATTGCGGCGAATGGAACTCTTTTGTCGAAGAGAACGCACGCGCTGCGCGTAAGGGAAACCAGACGGCGCGCGGCGGTTTTCAGTTGCGCGAAGTCAAGCCCGTCGCCTACGGCGAGATCGAATCGCAGGATGATGCACGCACGCCATCCGGCATAGCGGAGTTCGACCGCGTGCTCGGCGGCGGCGTCGTGCCCGGCAGCCTGGTCCTCATCGGCGGCGATCCGGGCATCGGAAAATCCACACTGCTCGCGCAGGTCGCGGACAAATTGAGCGGGCAGGGGATGACAGTCCTCTACATCTCCGGCGAGGAGTCCGAGCGACAGATCAAGATGCGCGGCGAGCGTCTGCGCCTTGAGGCGACGAATCTTTACCTCTTACCTGAAACTAATCTGGAAAGAATCTTCGACGAGATCGAGCGTATGAAGCCCGGCGCGATCATCGTGGATTCGATTCAGACAGTCTTCTCTTCAAACATAGAGAGCGCGCCCGGCTCCGTCTCGCAGGTCAGGGAAGTCGCCGGTCAGTTTCTGCTGCTGGCTAAAAACCGCACCATTCCTGTCTTTCTCATCGGGCACGTCACCAAGGAAGGCTCAATCGCCGGGCCAAAAGCACTTGAGCACATCGTCGATACTGTTCTCTATTTCGAGGGCGAGCGGCATCACAATCATCGTATTGTGCGCGCGACGAAAAACCGCTTCGGCGCGGCCAACGAAGTCGGAGTCTTCGAGATGACGGGCGAGGGATTGGTGGCGGTCGCTAATCCCTCGGAGATGTTTTTGCAGGAGCGCCCACTCGGCGCTGCCGGGTCTGTCGTCAACGCTTGCATGGAAGGGACGCGACCCGTGCTCGTGGAGATTCAGGCACTCGTCTCGGGCTCTAAGTACGGGACGGGACGGCGCATGACGCAGGGCGTGGATCAGAACCGCGTCGCGCTGATGATCGCCATGCTGGAAAAGCGTGTAGGCTTTCACCTGATCGGCGATGATGTCTTTATCAACATCGCAGGAGGCTTGGAGATCGACGAACCGGCGGCAGACCTTGGCGTCGTCGCCGCCATCGCTTCGAGTTTTAAGAATCTGCCGATTGATGCGCACACGGCCGTCTTCGGCGAAGTGGGATTGACGGGAGAAGTGCGCGGAGCGATGCAGGCGCAGGCGCGCGCACGCGAAGCGCAAACGCTCGGCTTCAAAAAGCTGATCATGCCCGCATCGAACACCGCCGGCCTGGGCCGCATGCTGGGGCTTCGCGTCGTCGGCGTGCGCTCCGTCGAAGAAGCCTTGGACGAGCTGTTTTAGGGGTAGTCCGTTTGAAGTTGAGTTAAAGGTGAGCTGGTTTTCACCACAGAGGCACAGAGCGCACAGAGGGAGCACAGAGAGTGGATTGAGACTCAAGCCTCTGTGTGATCTCCGCGTCCTCTGTGCCTCTGTGGTGAATAGCTGTACGCCGCACAAACAACCTTGTCCAAAATGGTCTTTTCCAAGTCTATCCCCAGCCGAATATCTTTCGCATCAGGGGCAACATGCGATGTGCGGCGATTGTCTGCATAAAGAATATTTCATGCTCGCGCTCGACCGTCGCCATCAGTCGCAGCTCGCTTTCAAATTCCGTTAGACCTAGACGGCGCGCATGCTTGGCCGCCGATTCGTATTCGCAGACGTTACGGCTCTCTAAGCGCCCGGCGAAATACATCGGCATAAACCAGCCCGTGAGATGACAGAGTGCACCGATGATGCGCCCGATCAAGCTCATCTTGATCTCTCTAAATCTCAAAGGGCCGGGCTCCAATTCAGAGAGTATGCGTCCGACCTTTTCCCTGTGTACCATCTCTTCATGCTCTATGCGTTGGACGATCTGCTGCTCGGCGGGGTCGCTTAAGGATTTCCAGTGGCCGCGATAGGCGTAAGCCGCCGCTAACTCGCCCGAATAGGCTGCCTGTAGAAGAGTTACGAGTTGTTGCCGTTCCGTTTGTTGGCCCATGAGTCGCACAGCATAACTCATCTCAAACCATGTGCCATACAAAAACGAAGCATAAAATCAGCGTTGAGCGCGATAGGATTGATATGCACGATGCGTAATCGGCAAGCGGGTTTGGCAAAGTGCAAGCGCAGGAGATGCCTTGCTTGATTTCAAAAAGTGACTGTCTTGATTATAAAAAAGAGATTGTCAGGAAACCTCATCATCATTCTGATGCAAGGTGTTTTTGAATCCATTCGCTTCGGAGGATGGCGTACAGATATTCGTCGCCCCATTTTCCTTTGAACCAGACGTTCTGCATAAAGTGGCCTTCGCGCCGCAGCCCCGTGCGCTCAAGCAGCGCTACGGCCGGTTGATTCTCGCAATCCGTGATGGCGACGACGCGGTGCAGACCCGCTTCTCTGAAAAGAAAATCGAGCAGGCGCTGGACGGCCTCCGACGCGTATCCTTTCCCCTGATGCTCGCGCGCGAAAGTAAATCCGATCTCAGCCTGTTGTGTATCCTCTTCGTCAACCTTCACAGCGCAGTCTCCGACGAGGCTCTGCGTCTCCATTAAAGCGACGGCAAATTGAAACCAGCGTCCGGGCACAAGCGGCTCAAGGCTCTTTTGCTCGCAGATAAACTCAAGCGCCTCCTGGTGGCTGAAAGTCTCCCAGCTTTGATAACGGGAGATTTCGGGGTCGTTGCGGTAGGCCTCAAAGGTTTCGAGGTCGGAATCCGTAAAGCGCCTCAAAACCAATCTGGGTGTCCTTAACTCGACAAAGCTCATCTTATTCACTCGCTTCAACCCTCAGCTTCTACAAAGAAGGCGTGTTAAAAAAGCCCCTGCAAGGGGCGATAGATTGTAGCCCACGGCATCAGCCGTGGGAACAGTGGGAGATGAAAGAGTGAGCAAGCCCCGCGAGGGGCGACAGACGCTCAATCTTGAGTGGCACTTAACCGTGAACCTCTGTCGCCCCTTACGGGGCTCTTACAATTTTAACAATGCGTTACCCACGGCTTGCGCGGTGGGCTACACTTTGCCGCCCCCTCCCGGGGCTTTTCCGGCGTGTGCGACAACCAAACAGGACTCTCTTTCAAGCCTTTCGCAGCCGTGCTGATAGGGGGGTGGACGGGTCAAATCCGGGCCGGAAGGGGGTGTTACGGGAGTCTTAAAAGCTTTTAGTGACGAGTGGGTTAAGGCGTGCTAATATGCTCGCCATCATGCGTACAGACGTCATTCTGATACGAATAGTCTTCACAGCAATCCTTGTTGCAGCCGGATACATGCTGCACCCTGTCCTCGGTCATAAGCTCATCTCCGCCGGGGTCGCTTTTGCCGTCGCCGTCTCCATTATCCTGTTCGAGATGCGCATCCGCCGCGCCTCGCTCAAGACTCTGATCGGCGCGGCGGTCGGCTCTATCTTGGGGATCATCGGCGCTTACCTGATCGGCTCGCTCATCAGCAGCCAGGAATCCATGGCCGTCGCGCCCGAGACGAAAACCTTTCTCACGCTCGCGCTCACCTTCTTTATGGCGTATGTCGGGTTGATGGTCGGCGGAGCCAAGGGCGATTACCTGGACCTCTCGGCCTTAGGCGGCATCTTCAGCGACAAGACTGCGCGGCGCGATCTGAAAATCTTGGACACCTCCGTCATCATCGACGGGCGCATCGCCGATGTTGCGGAGACAGGTTTTTTGAGCGGCTCGCTGATTATCCCGCAATTTATCTTAAGAGAACTGCAACAGGTGGCCGATTCGCCGGACTCTTCAAAGCGCCAGCGCGGTCGGCGCGGTCTGGACATGCTCAATCGCTTGCAGAACAACAGCGCTCTTGATATTCAGATCATCGAGACGGATTTTCCGGCGGTGCGCGAAGTCGATCTGAAATTGATAGAGCTTGGCAAGCAACTGGACGCCGTGATTGTGACCAACGATTTCAACCTCAACAAGGTGGCCCAACTGCGCGGCGTCAACGTGCTCAACATCAACGAGCTGGCTAACGCCTTGAAGCCCGTCGTCCTGCCGGGCGAAGCGATGCGCGTCTTTATCCTCAAAGAAGGCAAGGAGTATAACCAGGGCGTCGCTTATCTGGATGATGGGACGATGGTCGTCGTCGACAATGCGCGCAAGCTGATAGGCAAAAACGCGGACATCGCCGTCACCAGCGTCCTGCAAACGACCGCAGGCAAGATGATCTTTGGCCGTCTGTGGGAGGAATCGATGGAGAACGGCGGCAATGGCGGCTCGCAGCAGGAGCGCATTAACGGCTCACGCAAGCCAGCGCGCGTCGTGCGCCCCGCCTCCGCCACCCCAACTCGCGTCACGGACAGCTACGAAGGATAAGAAAAGCAGGGCGGAGGGATGAGGGATGAGGGATGAAATAAAAGCCTTTAGTTTATTGATTCAGCATCTCTCGTATTCGATCATTCATCCCTCATCCCTCATCCCTCATCCCTTCGTATGAATGTTGCGATCATCGCCGCTGCCGGACAGGGAAAGCGGTTGGGTGGAAAGCGCGCCAAGCAGTTTTTAGAGCTTGCCGGAACACCGATCATTATTCACACGCTGAAACGTTTCGAACAGTGCGCAAGCGTAGATGAAATCTTTGTCGTCCTGCCCGCCGAGGACGTGGCAGGTTTTCTCACGCTCGCGGCGAAGCATGGTCTGGGCAAACTGCGGCGCGTCGTCGCGGGCGGCGCGACGCGAGCCGAATCCGTCTGGCGCGGCCTGCAAGCCGTGCGCGCCGCGACCGCACACATCGTCGCCGTGCATGACGGCGTGCGGCCCTTCGTGACGCCCGAAGAGATCAGCCGGACAATCGAAGCGGCCAAGGAGTGCGGCGCGGCCATCCTTACTACTCCCGCAACCGATACGATCAAAGAGGTCGAGCAGGGACGTGTGCGCCGCACGCTCACGCGCGCAGACCTGCGACACGCGCTGACGCCGCAATGCTTTCGCTACGCTCTGTTGCGCCGCGCTTACGAAGAGGCCGGCGCTCTTAGTGCAGAGCTGACGGACGACAGCGCCCTCGTCGAGCGTTTGGGCGCGCCCATCAGCATCGTCGAAGGCGACGCGCGCAACATCAAGATCACACGTCCGGCAGACATCGCACTCGCGGAAATCATCTTGCGAGAGTTCGAGGGGAAGTAATTAAATAGTTTTCAGTTTTTAGTTTTCAGTTTACAGAAAAGACAAATTGCTTTTGCTGAACATTGATTGCTGAAAACTAAAAACTAAAAACTGAAAACTATTTTTTATGTTTCGCATAGGCATCGGTCATGATACGCATCGATTGGCGGCGGGCCGTCCTCTTATCCTGGGCGGTGTGAGGGTCGAGGCCGAGCGCGGCGCTGAAGGGCATTCGGATGCCGACG
>DATLMN010000260.1:0-7737 GCA_035537255.1 Pyrinomonadaceae bacterium
CTTTTGTACTCGATGGGCGCACCGGCGGGCGGCGAAGGAGACGGAGGGCAGCTAGACCTTGGGCTGTTCGGCTCCGTCAACGTCGAGCCCAAAGGCGCTAAGTGGTATCGGTCACAGGTGACGGCGGCGCAGCTTGCGGCCGCTTCGTTGCCGACGCGTAATCTGAACAACACGCCGCAGATCAACTACGAGGCCAGATACCCGGACGGGACGCCAGTCCTCAACATGCTACAGGGCAACGAGATTATCTACACGGACGTGAATGCCATCATCACGAACTTCACGGAGAACTGCCTGAACGCGCCGCCATCGAGCACCTGCGGTCAGAATTTCCGCGAGTTCACGGTGGTCTTTCACGACGAGATCAAGGCCGTGCAGGCTTTCCCGGAATTGGATCAGGAAGTCTTTCACGGTGTGCGCGACGGCTTTGCCATCAACTACGGCTCTGGCGCGATGGGCCCAATCGTCCTCGCCAATCGCAAGAAGGTTGGCCCATCGGCCAAGTGCGCCGAGTGCAAGTACGAAGAGTTCTTTCTTGAGTCGCATCCGAATAATGATCCGGCATTGATCGTCAGGAAGGACACTGCGGGCAAGGCCGTCGAAGTCCTCTTCCCGGATGATCCGGCCAACGTGGTTCATTCTTACCTTGGCGACCCGGTGCGCTTTCGCAATCTACACGCCGGGCCGAAGGAAACGCACGTCTTTCACCTTCACGCGCATCAATGGCTGCAAAGCCCGCGCGACGAGAATTCGACCTATCTTGATTCGCAAACCATCTCGCCGGGCGCGGCCTTTACCTACGAGATCAATTACGGCGGCGGCGGCAACCGCAACTTTACGCCGGGCGATGCGATCTTTCACTGCCACCTCTACCCGCACTTCGCGCAAGGGATGTGGGAATTGTGGCGCAACCATGATGTCTTTGAAGCTGGCACACAGGATCGCAACCTGCCCGACGGTGAAATCGTCGCCGGGACGCCGAATCCGGCCATCATTCCGATTCCGGATAGGGCTATGCCGCCGATGCCTACGCCTACGTTCAAGGGCTATCCGTTCTACATCCCTGCTCAGGCAGGCCATCGCTCGCCGCAGCCTCCTCTGGACATAGAGGTCAACGGAGGCTTACCACGTCATCGTGTGCTGCAAGGCGAGACGATAGACGGCAAACCTGCGGTCGACCCGGCGCTGCTTAACGACCCTGTGGCGTCCCGTGTCGCATCGCAGAGCACAGACCCGTTCCTCTTCTTCTTCGCGCGCGTGCTCACGTCTGCGCAGATCGAGCTGCTTCCGCAGAACGGCACGGCGGCTGAAGTCAACGCCATGAATTTTCACCAGGGAGATAATGACGGTTCGGGCAAGCCGGGCATTCAAGTCCTGACCCAATATGGCTGGCCCGCGCGCGGCTATCAATCATTCACGCCGAGCGGTGTGCCCAAACTCTTTCTGGTCAACGGGCAGCCGCCCAAGCCCGGCGCTCCCTATGCAGACCCTTGCTCGCCGACTTCGACCTTAAGACCGTATCGCGCGGCCTATATACAGTTTGATATGACGGTCAACCGCGCCGGATGGCATGACCGTCAGGCCAGAATCACGACTTTGGAAGCGGACGCGCTGACGACCCTGAACGGGACGCGTAAGCCAGAGCCCTTGTTCTTCCGCGTCAACTCGGGCGAGTGCGTCACCTTCGCTGCGACCAATCTTGTGCCGAGCGTGCTCAACCTGGACGACTTTCAAATCTTCACGCCGACGGACATCATCGGCCAGCATATTCACCTGGTCAAATTCGACGTGACCTCTTCGGACGGAGCGGGCAATGGCTGGAACTACGAGGACGGAGGATTCTCGCCGGGCGAAGTGCGCGAGCGCATCGCCGCCAATAATGCCTTTCAGCAGTCGCACGGCGGCAATCAAATTCTGACGCCGCAGCCGCACCCAGTCTTTGGTGCCGGGCCGAACAACGATTTCCTCGGCGCACAGACGACCGTCCAACGCTGGTGGGCCGATCCGCTCCTTAACAATCAGGGACAGGACAGAACCATTCGCACAGTCTTCACACACGATCATTTCAGTCCCAGCTCGCACCAGCATCACGGGCTGTACGGGGCGTTGGTGGTCGAGCCGCCCGCTTCGCAATGGACTAGCCTTGACGATCAACCGCTCGGCACGCGCTACGACGGCGGGCCGACATCCTATGCGGCCAACATCATTCCAGGCCCCGGAGCTGCTCCCGATCAGAAGCGGCCCTTCCGCGAATTCAATCTGGCGTTCGGGGATTTCGCCATCGTCTACACGGCAGACCTCAAGCCAGTTAATCCGCCGGGCTTTATGGAAGCGCCGCTGCCCATCGCTATTGAGCAGCCGCCCACGCCTATGCCGGAAGCAATCTCTGCGGCCGATCCCGGCACGCAGCTCGTCAACTATCGCAACGAGCCGATACCGCTTCGCATAGGCCAGGATACAGGCACAGGGTTCGTGCAGAAGACAGACCCGTCTGGCGACATGGCGAACGTCTTCAACTCGAATATTCACGGCGACCCGTTCACGCCGCTGCTCACGGCTTTTGAGAACGAGCGCGTGCATGTGCGGCTCATTCAGGGCGCGCAGGAAGAGCAGCACGTCTTTAACGTTCACGGCGTCAAGTGGCTCTTCGAGCCTTCGTCGCCCAACTCCGGTTTCAGGAACGGACAACAGATAGGCATCTCTGAGCATTTTGAATTCGAGATCAATCCTTCGCCGCTCTCGCCAACGGTTGTCGGCGGCGCTCATGCCATTGACCGTCTCTATTCGTCTGCGGCGACGGACAATCTGTGGGATGGACAGTGGGGCATCCTGCGTACCTTCCAGGGAACGCAGGCCGTCGTCACGGATCAGATCACGGGCCAGCAGATGACCATCACGCCGCTGCCCGGAACGCGGCAGACTATCGCATCCACCCCGTTCACCAGCGTCTGTCCCACGGGCGCGCCCGTGCGTACCTACAGCGTGAGCGCCTGGGCGTCGCGCGATCTGCTGCCGGGGGGCAAGCTCGAATACAGCAAACGCTTCGGTATCGCCGACCCGAACGCGATCATCTTTATAGAGAACTCGCAGTTCAATTACCTCAAGAACGGTTGGGCCAGACCTGAGCCTCTGGTCTTGCGCGCAGCCGCTGGTGAGTGCGTTCAAGTGACTTTGACCAACAGGCTTCCCGTTGTCGTGCCCGAAGGCGATAGCTGGAATCACATGCCTGCGATCATCAACCATTTCAACTTCAATCAGGTGAAGACCTCTAACCGCGTCAGCCTGCACCCGCAACTGGTTGCGTACGACACGGCCACATCCGACGGCGCTCGCGTCGGTTTGAATCCTGACACGACCGTCGGGCCGGGATCGTCCATCACCTATACATGGTACGCGGGCGAGAACAGTGTGGATACGAACGGGCGAGTAGTGGCGACTCCGGTAGAGTTCGGCGCGATAGGCTTGCGGGATATGGGAGATGTCATCAAGCACGCCTCGCACGGAGCAACTGGGATGCTCATCATCGAGCCCGCCGGGTCAAACTGGGCCTCGGATTTCGCTTACGGCTCAGGCTTTAACGCTTCGGCCAACGTCTTTCTGGGCGGAAGCTCGCAGATAAATTTCCGCGAGCATGCCGTCATCTATCAGGACGACCTCAGCGTTCAGCAAAGCGGAGTTCCGCTCAAGAACATCGGCGGCGAGGACGACGCGGAGGACACAGGCTTCAAGGCGTTCAACTATCGCAGCGAGCCCATCTGGGCGCGCATGGGCTTGCAGGTCACGGACGTGCCTGATGCGCTCAATGACGTTGACCTGAAGAATGTGCTTAGCTCGACGAAGACGAATCCGGGTTGCGGCGCGACTCCGTGCGGCGATCCTGAGACGATGGTCTACACGTCAATCGCCGGAACGCCGACGCGCTTTCGCGTCATACAGGGCGCTGGCCACCCGCGCCAGCACGGCTTCACCATCTTCGGACATCACTGGCAATTCGAGCCCTGGACAGCCAACTCGACCGTACAGGGCACGAACCCGTTTACTTTCGAGGTCGGCTCTTACAGCGGCATTGGGCCGACGCGCCATGACAATATCCTGATCAATGCCGGCGGTTTGTTCAGCAGGCCGGGCGACTACCTCTATCGCACGCAGGAGAGCTTCCAGTTCACAAACGGTTTGTGGGGCATCTTCCGTGTCACGCCCAGGTAGGCGTTGATGAGACTTTGAAGGGCCGGATGAGCTGGACACCCGGCCCTCTCACGTTCGATCAGGAATCTCAGGATGGAGGTCATCACCGATGAGAAGCATTTCGCATTTCGCACTCTCTTTCGCATCACGCCGACGGGTCATGGGCTGCCTGTTGCTCCTTACGATCTGCGTCGCCGCCTTCGCTCAATCGTCACAGCAGCAGGCGCACACGGACATCATACAGGCCGATCTTTGTCCGGACATAGACATGTGCATCGTCGGACCCGATGGCGGGTGCATGTACATACCTTGCCCGCCCCGTGTGCCAAGCCCGGTCGCGACGCCTCTGCCGACGCCGACGCCGCTCCCTTCGCCGAAGCCCGTGCCGCCGGGCTCGCTTCCTTTTGTTATCAGCGAGTTTCGTTTTCGCGGGCCGGCGGGCGAGGACGACGAGTTCATAGAGATTTACAACAACAGCGACAGTAACATCACCGTCAACGGGGCCGACGGGACAGCCGGGTGGTCGCTCGTCGCCTCTGACGGGATAGTGAGATTCGTCATTCCGAACGGCACTTTGATTCGGGGTCGCCAGCATTACCTGGCCGTCAACGCGCTCGGCTACAGCTTAGGGATGTATCCGGCGGGAGAAGACAGGACAGCGACGGCTGATATTTCTTATGCACTGGACATCCCGGACAAGGGCGGTGTCGCTCTCTTTAGAACGACCAATCCACAAAACTTCATAACCTGGCATCGCATTGACGCGGTCGGTTATGAGACTGCTCCGGCGCTCTATCGCGAGGGGGCTGGATTTCCGGCTTACGGGGCGGAGACCTTCATCCCGCTTCAGTACAGCTTTTATCGTGATCTGTCGGCGGGCTATCCGAAGGACACGCAAAATAACAGCGCGGACTTCATAGGAGTTGACGCCAACTATTACAACACGAGCGCGGGCCAGCACCTCGGCGCACCGGGGCCCGAAAATCTATCGAGCCCTGTGAACGTCGGCGGCAGGATTCAGCTCTCGCTGCTAGACCCTGCGGTCTCGTCTTCGGCAGAGCCTAATCGTGTTCGCACGACCGTCTCTGACCCTGAGAACAACAGCGCCTACGGCACGATGTCTATCCGCAGGACGATCACTAACATTTCGGGCACGAACATTACGCGGCTCAGGTTTCGCGTCGTCAACATCACTACGTTTCCGGCGGCGACGGGAGACGCAGACCTCAGGCCCATAAGCTCCTACGTGCCGTTCAACGTGATGATCAGCGATGGCACGATCAAGACTGTGAAGGGGACGGTTCTGGAAACGCCACCTGGGCAGCCAAACGGAGGCGGGTACAACAGCAGCATGAGGGCCGAGGATGTGACGCTCGCCGAGCCGCTCGCGCCAGGCCAGAGCATCAGCTTGCAGTTTCTTCTCGGCGTGCAGCAGAGCGGCACTTTCCGTTTCAACATCATCGTCGAGACGCTCTAACTTTAAAGGACGCGGCTCGTCTATCTTCTGCGGTGAGCTTTAAAGGAACGAGAGGTCGGCAAAGAAGCCGCTCAGGTTAAAGAGCAGGAAGCCGCTCAGACGGGAGAGAATCTGAAGCGGCTTCTTCTTCTTTCTTCTTGCCCGGCCATCATTTATCTTGTATCAAGTAACAGTTCGTACACGTGCCGGGACACTCCTGTAACTGCTCGCTGCTGAAAATCCGCCGCGCACTTTGCCGAAGCGACAAAAGGAAGTTTGAATGAGACGACGACGCAACTTGAACCGCACCGTAAGCCTGTTGATCTTGTCAGCCCTGACGCTTGCCCTGACGCCAGCCTCGATAGTGTTGGCACAGAAGGATACTGCCAAGGGTGTTGAGCGGGCTACTGTCGCGGGCACGTCCCCTTCGGCGAAGACGAAAGCGCCGGACTTCGTCACGCAGCGTTTCGAGAAGGATGGAATCGTCATCGATTTTTCGGTCAAGGCGCTGCCCTCCGAGAAAGGCCAGAGCGTCGGCCTCGTATCGGGTGCGAATGCCATCGCTACATTCCGTCTGACCGACGCGCGCACGGGGCAGCCCATCACCGGACTGCACCCCTCCGCGTGGATCAGCGCGCGTAAATCCGAAGCAGCCCCGAATGAAGCCGCTTGCAAAGATAAGATACGGCTCTTCACCGGCGGGTTGATGAGCGTTCGCGCGGACATAGACCTCAACACTTACCTGTTGCTCACGCTCAATCACGACAACAGTATTACTTTCATCAATCCGCAGGTCTCGTTTAGCGTCACCAAGCTCGAAAGCATCATCGCGCTGCCAGGCCCCGGCGCTGACTGGACGCTGTCACAGAACAAAGAGTTTCTCTACGTCACGATGCCCGAGCAAGGGGCCGTCGGCATCGTCAACACCGTCACCGGAAAACTGGTTGCCACGATCCAAACCGGCGAAAAATCCGCGCCGAGGCATATTGAACTCCAACCCGACGGGCGTTTTGTCTGGGTCGGGCTCGACGCCTCGTCGCAGGTCGCCGTGCTGGATACTTCAAACAACAAACTGGTCGCGACGATCAAAGCCGGAGCGGGCTTTCATCACATCGCTTTCACGGGCGACAGCCGCACGGCCTATGTGACCAACAGCGCGGCCGACACGGTTTCCGTCATCGACACGAAGACGCTCAAGCACATCACAGACATCAAGGTCGGGAAAACGCCCGTCCCTGTCGCCTACAGCAGCGCGAGCAAACGAGTCTATGTCGCCACGCTCAACGGAGAGACGATAGAAGTCATCGATCCGGCCAAAGGGCAGGTAGTCAAAACCATCCCGACCAAGCGCGGCACGGCCGCCCTGCGCTTTGAGCCCAACGGCCGCTTCGCGTTCGTCGTCAATCAGTTTGAGAGCAAAGTCTTTATTCTGGATTCCGCGACCGACGAATTGACGGCCGAGACGGAGGTCGTCAAAGAGCCCGACCAGGTGGTCTTCACTTCGCGTTATGCGTACGTGCGCGGCACGCAATCGGAAAAGATTTCGCTGATAGAGCTGGGCCAGCTCGGCAGCGGAAAAATCTCGCCCGTAGATGTCACGGCAGGCCGCCAGTCTCCGAGCAGCGCGCCGCAGGAGATAGGCGTCGCGGACATGATCGCGCCCACACCCGAAGGCAACGCCGTCATGGTCGCCAACTCTCCAGACCAGATGCTCTATTACTACGTCGAAGGAATGATGGCCCCGATGGGAACCTTCACCAACTATAAGCGTAGGCCGCGCGCGCTGCTCGTGCTCAATCGCAGCCTCACTGAGACCGAGCCGGGCGTATACTCTACGCCGATCAGGCTCACAGGGGCCGGTCGCTACGACGTACCTCTACTCGTAGACCAGCCGCGCCTCGTCAACTGTTTTCAGCTCGAAGTCGCGCCCTCAGTCGACGGTGAAGAGACGCGCGCGGGCAAGAGCATAGCCGTCGAGCATTTATTCAAAGACAAACGGTTCAAGCCGCAGGAAGAAACCTCGCTGCGGTTCAGGATCACAGACCCTGCGACGAAAGAGCCCGTCGGCGGCCTGACGGACGTGCAGGTGCTGGTCT
>DATLMN010000261.1:0-14726 GCA_035537255.1 Pyrinomonadaceae bacterium
CCGATAGACACGCGCTCCTTCCTGGTCAGGATGCTCTACATGGACATCCTCAACCGCGAGCCCGAGCCGCAGGGACTGGCCGACTGGCTTAACCGCCTGAACACCTGTCCGCAGCCCGGAGAGACAATCCAGAACTGCGACGAGATTCAAGTCGCCAGCGACTTCTTCCGCTCGCCGGAGTTCTTCGACCGCGCATACTACATCTACCGCTTCTACGAAGTCGGGTTGGGACGTAAGCCTGATTACGACGAGTTCCAGCGAGACATCAAGCTGATCTCAGGCTTCCTGACACCTGCCGAGTTGGAGGCCAGGAAACAGAAGTTCGCCTTTGACTTCTCGCAGCGTGCTGATTTCAAGGCGCGTTATGATCAGTACGACTCACAGACGCATTCACAGGAGTACGTGGATGCACTGGCGCAGACCGCTGGCGTGACACTCTCGAACCGCCAGCAACTCAACTACGAGTTAGCCAACTCGATCAAGCAGCGCTGGGATGTCTTGAGAGCAATAGTGGAAGGGCCTGAGGTGAGCAGCAAGTTCTTCAACAAGGCGTTCGTGGTCATCGGCTACTTCGCCTTCTTGAGGCGCGATCCTGACGCACAGTATCTGGTGTGGCTCAACACGCTGAATACGACTGGCGACTACCGCGAGATGATCAGAGGATTCCTGCAATCGCAAGAGTATCGTCAACGGTTCGGCCCTTGATGACACGGACGCGTTGCGTGGTCACTATGATCGAAGCAAGAGCAGAAAGAGCCTCAGCACCCGTTGCTGAGGCTCTTTCGCTGACGGGCACTGATTGATACTGATCGGCGTCGGCCATGCCTGGACGAAAGGATAAAAAGGGACGGATATGGAATACACCATAGTTGATGGTTTTGTCTTGGAAGAGCTGTTGGCGGCGATCAACGAGCGCCTCAAAACGGGCTGGGAGCTATACGGCAACCTCGTGATCAGCAGCTTTCGCGACGCGAAGGATGATTCGACCAGACACCTCTACGCGCAGGCGATGATTAAGAAAGCGTCCGAGCATTGGTCGACGACCTAGCAAGAGTAAGCATCAGCTCAGTATCGCCTGCCGCGCGCGGGTGAGTCTGAGCAGTATCAAAATCTGCCCGAGACCTTAGGCGGCACTGACGCGCAGGTTCTCTCTTAATCCTATGGCGTGACGCGCTTCCTTGATACTTACCAGATAAGGGAGAGACAGGTCAGCGATCCACTTCCCTTCTCGAATTCTGAAATATCCAGCGTCACAAGCTTGACACTGTGTCTCTCGGCAAACGCCCGCAGGCGACTCGCAGTCTGCGGCTTGCCCTCGGAAATCAGCAGGTGGTCTGCGATGCGCAGGCAGTTGGCCGCGCCCGCTTCCGTCCTTGCAGTAAAAATTATTTCTTCGACTTCAAAAAGACTGGTGTCCAGCAAGTCAGGCGCGGCGACGAGCGTTTCGTTGCCCAGATAAGTCGCTACTGTTTTGAGATGCAGCGCGTCTTTGACCGGCACTGCCACGACGCGCTGTCCGGCGGGGCGCAAAAATTCTCGCAGCGCCTCGATGCCAGCCTCGTTCGTGCGCCCTGTCAGACCAACATAAGTCGTCGCGCCGATGTGCATCACGTCTCCGCCTTCAAGCAGTGCTTTCGCCGGAAGGCTCAACGTTTCATGCCGCTCCTCGCGTAGCACAATTTCGACCCCGCGCTCTTCTCCTTCCCTGTGCGGAGTCAATCGCCCAAGAAGAGCGCGCTTAGCCTTAACGATGGCCGTGTCTTCGATAAAGACGCAGTCTGGATAAGCATCATCGGCAGGGATTCGCCGGACATTGAGGCCCGCGCTTTGCAGCGCCGCCGTGTAGAGCGCATGCTGACGCTCGGCCAGCTCAGTCTGGACGTTGATGCCCTGTTTGCGATAAAGCTCTGCGTAGGTTTGCGCCAGACCTCGCACGAGCGCGCTCGACGGCCTGCGCTTCGTTTCCGTTTCCTGTTGCTCTTTCATCGGGCAAAATCTTAACGCCCGACGTGGCTCACCCGCAATGCTTTTCACTTCGCAATTACCTTTCACTATGCCTGCGCGGTGTTAAGATGGACGCGGTCGTTCAAGAGAACGTGTAAGAGGAGAGCAAGAGAGTGAAGCTCAGCCAGGATGTCATGCAGCTACACCTTGATATGCTGAATGACAGGACGCGCACACTAAGTTTTATTGAGGCGATTCGTGAGACGGTACGTCCGGGCGATGTAGTCCTGGACATAGGGACGGGCACTGGCATCCTGGCCGCTACGGCCGCACGCGCCGGAGCGCGCCACGTTTACGCCATAGAGGCCGGACAAATCCAGAAGGTCGCGCGCGACCTTTTCGCCGGCAACAATCTGTCAGACCGCATCACACTGATAAGAGGATGGTCTACGCAGGTCGAGCTGCCGGAGCGCGCAGACGTGCTCATCTCCGAAGTGATCGGCCACGAGCCTCTGGCCGAAGATGTTTTAGAGACGACGGCCGATGCGGTCTCGCGCTTGGTTAAACCCGACGCGCGTCTTGTGCCACGCCGCCTCAGGATTTTTTGTCTGCCCGTTCAGATACCTTTAGTAGAGATGAAAAGATTTGTCTTCACACCCGAAGCCCTGCGGGATTGGCAATCCTGGTACGGCATAGAGTTCGACGCTTTGCTCAGAGCCAACCGCAACACGCTCTTCAGGTTTCTCATCAATCCATATCACCTGCGCAAGTGGAAGCCGCTCGGCCAGCCGCTCCTTCTCAAAGATATAGATTTTAAGACGTGCGATCTATCGCAGGTCGAAACCACATGCACCGCCAATGCTTCGACCAACGGGCAGATGAACGGCCTCGTCTTCTATTTCGAGCTTGTGCTGAGCCGCAGCGTCTGTCTTTCGACGCATCCCTCGCTCGTCAAAAAGGATCATCACTGGAGCAGCCCCGTCTGGGTGCTTACAGACCCGCTCTCTCTACAGAGAGGCACACCCTTTTCCGTCACCTACAAATACGACCAGCGAAAGCGTCACTCATGGTGCGAGGTTCACCTGATCAAATGAGCAATTACTAAAGAATGCAGCCGAACCTGAAGTGGCCTCGATGTAGTCCTTAACCACGTTTCTTTTTTGAACGGCGCGCGGGCGATTTTTTCTTCGAGGCCGCTTTGGGTTTCGTTGAGGCCGCTCTTGTTTTTGTTTTGATGCTCTTCTTCGAACTCTTCTTTGAATTCTTCCGGGACGCCTTTGAAGTGTTTTCCTTGGCGGCTGTGGCGGGCCTTGTCGCTTCGGGCTTTGTCTCGTCGCCTGTCTGGCTTCTTCCACTCAGAGATTGGTTGTCGAAGAATTGCAGGTAAGGATTGCCGTAGTGTTGGTACGCGCCCCAGGTTCTGGTTCCGGCTCCGTATGGCAGATTCGCTACCGCCCGCCTGGCATCATGCATCGCGACATGCATCCTCAGCGGCGGCTGCTGGCCGTATTCATCATGCCCTGAGGACTTAGGCAGAGAGATGCCCAGCAACCCTGAATAGAGCCTGAGCGCAAATTCGCGCGCCGCAGCATCGTTGACATACCATGCTGTGCAGACGAAGTTCGAGACGCCACGTGCGAAGAAGGATTCCGCGAAACTCGGAGCGAGTTCCGACGTGCGGCTTCCCGGATCGACATTGCGGTCGGGTGTGATGCCGGATTCGCAGGCGTTCGAGAAAACGAACTTCGGAATACGATCAATGCGATTCAACTCGTTGGCAGAGAGGCGCTCTCCGCCTTTAAAGAGCCAGCCGGAAGACGAAGGCTCTTCCCTGTCGTACATGCAATGCCCTGCGTAATGCAGAATGTCGTATGGGCCACGGCGCATCAGATGAAAGAGCACCTCGTTGCGTGTCGCCGCTTCAGGCCCGATCAACCGCACGACCTCAACTCTGTGTTGAGTCTGACTCCAGACAGTATTGAACGCTTCGAATAGATCGGCGACCTCTTCGCCCTCCTGCCGCGCCCCCGGCAAAGGTTTTTCCGCCCAGGGGTCTGCGACCACAAGCACGCGAAGGATGCGACGCGGCGGTGGCGGCGGCTCCGGCGGAGGCGCAAAGGCTGCGCGCAGTTGACGCGTGAAGCCGCGACTCGTACCCAGAAAAGAGTCGAAGGGGTTGGACGTGGTTTGCGTCGCACCCGTAATGTCGCTGCGACCGGCGCTGCCCGAGAGGTCTGGCTGCGCAATCATCTCCCAATGAATGCGCGCGGTGGTTGAATCCAGCATCATGACCACGGGCGCGTTGGTCGAAAAGACAGGGCGCAGATCATCCGGCAGCAGAATATTCTCCATGTACCGACCCCATTCGAGCTGCTCGTCCGTACTTGAAAGCGTAGGGATTCTATCGTTGGCTTCCATGACGAGCGACGGGTCCAGTGGAATATCGCGCTCGGGCACGGAAGCTATCTCTGTGATCGCTCCGTATCGATATTTTTTTCCTTCGAGCGAGAGCGTCAGGCGTGCGGGGATGAGAGATTGGCTTTTGTTAACCTGAGAGCCGGGTTTCTGTCGCTGCCTGCGTTGAAAGGCCAGGAATTGTTCTCGCTCCGCCTCTCTGAGTCGTTCCTTGAGCGTCTGGCCCTTCCTGTTTTTGATGGTTTCAAGATCAAGCTCCTCATACTTGATCTGAAGCTGCTGCTTCTCCTTGTTGGCTTCTTCCTCTGCGGCGAACTCTCTGATGGCCGCCTGTATCTCTTCCACCTTCCAGGGATCATTCTCGACGAACGTGATTCTTTGAAGGCGGAAATCTTTATCATGCGCAGAGCCCGTGAGGGCAGCGCGCAGCCCGCGCAACCATGCGGCAATGGCCTCTCTGGCTTCCAGATTGCCCTGACCGCTGCCGATCAGCACGGTCGCCAGATGACGCTTCTTGATACGGCCAAGTGACCAGCCAAGCTCGCGCGCCAGCACGACAAGCTCCGGCGCACCGAAGCGTCCGGGCTCTCCCATTCCTGCGAGCGCAATGATGCGGCCGCTCCGGCTTCGGGGATCGTTGATAAAAAACGGTTGACCGAGCGCGCCGCGTATGATGCCGCGATCCGCATACAGTGTGAGGACACGTTCGGCGTCCGGTATCTGATCTCCGCTCGTATATTTTTTATTATGAAACTCTAAGCTGATGGCCTTGTCTATCGCGAGTTCGGCCATCAAGGGTCTGCCGACACCCTGGTAATGTCCGACGGCGATGGCATCGACAGGCAAATCTCTTCGTTTGCCGCTGCCGCCCGCGCGTTCGTTCTCTTCGCCAACGTCCTCTATGTAAGCCCACGCTAAACGCACCTCCAAGGGCACGGGTTGGAAAGTTTGACCGGGCAGGGCCGTCCCCGTCCTTGCTTCTTCGCCCTCGCCCATAAAGCCGCGCGTCAGGCTCTCGCGTACTCTTTGCTCGTCTTCTGTGACGATCTCCGCCGCAGCCCTGCCACGGTGCGTCTGCTTGAGTCTGGCGACCAGCTCTGCGAATCTCTCGACCTCTTCGTCTTGCTCGATTGCCAACTCGCGGCGTAGAGCCTCTTTGTCTTCTGCCCCCACGGCGCGCACATCGGAGGGCACGCTCTCCCTTAGCTTATCCGTCCTGCCGCTGCTGATCAGGCCATCCATCAAGTCTATGACGGTTCTGTTTTTGAGAAGGTCTGAGTGCGTTTCCTCTATGTAATAGACGCGCCGGATGGGCTGGCCGCCGTTTTTCTGCGGAATGCCAAGCTTATGCGTCACGCGACCGTCTCCGAGTTTCGTCACTTCATAACTGTTAGAGGAATCGAGCCGCGACATGTTCAGAATATTGCCGGGGGTTTTACGGTTATAACCTGCGATGTAGATCATGCGCTCGTCGTCTGTGACATCGCTGACGAACTGATGATGCTGGCGCGCGTTGTCCAGATGTTGCTGCGAGAGAGAGAGCTTGCCATACGTCGCCGCTTTATAAAGCTCCTCCATCGGCTTCATGATAAAAGGCGACGGCAGCATCTGTAGCGAACCGGGAAAAGTGTTGATGATCTTGAGCACGCCCTCGCGCCCGTGCGGGCAATCCAGAAAGGAGAGCTTACGCACGACCGGCTCTAAGCCCGTGATGACCTGCGGGATGATAAAAGAGCCGTAGGTGGGCGTTCCCAGCATGACCAGCCGACCACCCGCCTGACCATTGCTTTTACTATCCCACATGGATTTCCAGCGCGCCGGATATTTTTTGATAAAAGTGCACGCGACCAGCCCGCCCATCGAATGCGCAACCAAGTGAACGGGCGAATCATTGCCGAACCATTCCCTTATCCTCTCGTTCAACTGGTCTGCGGAGAGCTTCAAGTCCTTGCGCCAGTCGTACCAGAAGGCCTCGACATTCCAGTTTTGCTTACGCAGCTTGAGCAAAACTTCGCCGTAATAGTCCTTCATAATGCCTGTCGCGGAAATATCGTAACGCCCCGTTATCCCGTCATCATTCAAGCGCAGCCGCTCCGCCCAACCCCTGAACAGACGCCAGTAACTGAGCCAGATCAAATCTTTTGAGGTCGGTGAATTAAGGATGCTAAGCTCGCCGCCCATGATCCCATGCAGCACGACCACGTTGCCCTTAAACGGAACGAGGTCACGACTGACCCCGGCCTGTTCGACGGCCATCTGGTGCATACGCTCATAACGGTCGTTGCCCAGATGAATGCGCAGCACCCTCTCTTCATCGGCGCTGGGATGAGAGAGTATCTGCGCCAACTCCTCTACGTTCGCCTTCGTCACCCGCGCAATAAATTTTCGCTCGTCGAAAGTCATATATGTTTCCTCTGCTGCTCGCGGCGCGTCGTACGTGCGCTTAAGGGTTGGGGCGAGTTGCGGTTTTTTCAGGTTGTAGCAGGCAATGAGTCAGGCTAGGAGCGTGGCTTGATGGCCGAAGTGCAGCTTGAACTTATTAAGGCGGCGGTATGATGACGGCATTCGTACCGGGGCAAATGGTCTTTTGCGGCTCTACGGTCAGACCATTGATGCTGATGTTGCATTGCACATTAAAGTCCTGACTCAGCTTGAAGGTGATCAGGAAGAGAACAATATCATTTAGTTCTTTGAGTGTCCCTGTCCCGCTGGGTATGATCGAGAATGCGACCTGTCCTCCCTCGAATTCACCCATGGTCAATTTATAGCCGCTGTCTTTCAGCTCCTGCGACGCTTTTAAGCCGAGGATCATCACTTCACGATCAATGGCCACCACGCCTTCGAGTTTGTTAAGCTTCAGGTTTGTCTGTCCATACAATTTGATCGGGACGGTGATCGTTTCTCCGGGCTGTTTGATGATTGAGTCCAGCTTGTCCGGCATGAGCACTTGCGGCATCACCAGCGGCGCTTTTTCGAGAACGGTAGTAACCGCCAGGGTCTCGAAATCATTTAGGAAGCCGAGCGTCGTATTTTTTTCGTCCGTGGTGCGACCGCTCCAAGGGCGATCCAGCAGCTTTTTCCAGAGAATACGACGCGGAACCCAATTGCTTTCGGGAATTTCGCAGGTCGGAGCAGGAGGCGGCTTCGTACCCAGATACTTGAAGACGGGTTCATCCGGTTCTGTGCCTCGCAGCCGACGGAACACAACGGGCGCAGACCACGCCGCGACGAACTGGCTTTCGTCTCTCAGTATCCGGCGGGCATAGTGTACGGCCGCTTCCACGTCGCCCGGCTCGGTTATCAACAGGCTCTGGAAGAAACTGCCAATGAAGATCGCCGCATCATCCATCTCCAAACGATAGCGCATCCCGACGACGGCCTGCACGCCGGAGTTACTGTTAATCAGCGACTGTGCGACTCCCTGACTTCCCTGCACCCATTCGATTCTTTTCTTATTTAATATCTTCTTCTTATTCTCTTCGAGCTTGCTGAATTGCGCTGCCGTATAGCACCCGACGAGGAGGACGACCGGAACCGGATTGAATTTAAGCGGATCGACCAGTTGCCATGATTCGACCTCCTTTTTCGCCGTCCCGTCCGGTGACTCGAACTGCAAACAGCCGTCAGACCGCGAGCCTTCAATTTTCAAGCTCCCGTGGCCCAGGTAAATCAGAATATCGTAGGGGTCTTTATTACTATCGGTTAATCTTTGGCGGAACGTTTCCCACGTCGCCCCCTCGATGATATTAAGCTCTGGCCGAGCCTTCTCCACCGCCTCTCCGTCAGAAACAGTCTCCTTCTGCTCTTTGGTCATGACATCTATGTTGATCGCCATCGGGCCGACAGCGCCTCTTTCCTCACACAGTTGCAGAATCTTATTGGCGAATGGGATGGCGCGCGGCACTGCCCCGCCCAGATCGTCCGGGTTCGAGCGCACGATGAGTATCCGCAGCGGCCATTGCAGCATGTTGGAAGTATTCTGCGACGTGCCGATTTTATCCAGCAGGTGAAGAATAGAGGCCACCTTCTCACTGACGGCGTAGGGGTCAGGTTGTCCGACAAGTGGCCGCAGTAATTCTATCGGCACAGAGGTAAAGTCGAAGGTTGTACGCAGTTGCGGGTCAACGCTGAAGATGAGGCGCAATTTTTCGTTGGACAAATTTTGTAGAATCAGATTCAAGCTCGGATTCAAGTCCTTGCCGAGCAGCCAGGTACTGACTCTGGCTCCGATCTCATTGATAAACTCTTTACCCTCGTCGCCTGTCAGGTCTCCGCTCAGGAGTTTTTCCTGCTCTTCGGGTTCCAATCGGATGAAAGGTCGCGGATCGGCAAACGGAGTGTCTTCCTGATTGGCGTTATTGCCGAGCACGACGATCTTGAGCCCCCTTTCCGGCTCACCATTCTCATCGGTTTTGGGCTTTCCGCTTTCATCTAACAAGATGGCGGGTACGAGCTTGATCTGGAAATTCCTGAACATCACTCAGCATCCTCCTGTAGATATGGGAGCAGCTTTTCTTCGAGCTGTTGCTGGCGCGCCGTTTCGTGTTGCTCGTATTTGGCGACCAGATCGGCGATAGCGTCGCTTTGCTGGCTGAGCGCGCGAAATTGCTCGACGGTCTCACGAGATTGGATCAGCTCGGCATTGAGTTGGGTGACGTTCTCGGTCGGTTTATTGCGCTCGAAGGTGTTCCTTTGTCGCTGGCGCATGAAGAGTGCGAAGGGCTGCGGCGCGCTGGCTTTAAGCCCCGCGTTCATGGCCGATTCGATCTCCAGAGTCTCAGACAAGCTGAGGTAGAAGTTGCGCCAGAACCGCCCCATCTGTTTCTCGTCGGTGGGCCCGATTTGCGCGACGATGTTGGGCATCGGCAAAGCCGAATTTCCCAGATAGGAGAAGGCGCGAAAGACGCCGGGTAAGAGCAAGCCGTCTATCCTGTGAGGGTCTGTGTCCGTGCTCTTCGGAGGGCTTAAACAGAGAATCGCAAGGGGACGCCCTCTCTGCATCGCGCTCAGTTCACCCGGCGTTAATTTATCCAGGTCCAGACTCTTGAAAAACATTGTGCTGAGCCAATCTTTGAGTGATGCCGGAAGGCGTTCTTCGAACAGCTTATACACACTGAGCACAATGCGTATGGCGCGTCGTGCTCGTTGATTATCAAAGCCCGATGAGATGTCCAATCGGCTCGGCCTTCGCAAATATAAATAGCCTTCATAGGCCAGAGAGGTCGAGCCTTCGGCCACCAGATGGATGACTTCATAGCCATCCTGTAGCGCTCGCTGAAGAGCTTCCAGCGGCGGATCAGTGATGTCATCAACGATCATCTGCGGTAGCTCTTTTAACGCCTTGCTCAAGGGCGTCGGTGTGGTGTTCGGCTCGTGAATGAAGGCCATCCGTAACTTTTCACCGATGGGGATTTTGGGCACAGGATTTTTGGGCGGCAGTCCGCGCGCGAAAAAGAGTTCGCCGGCGGCGTAACCTTCCGCCGTATAGGCGAGCAATTCCCAGGGCAACTCGACCAGCTTAGGGTTGACCAGATTCCACCACATACGAAGGGGTCGCGCGGCAATCAACTGGCCGCTTAAGAGCAAGGAGAGGCGGGGCGAGACTTTGCAAAAAATTTTATCGTGATCTAAATCCTCCACGGCGTGCTTCTCGCCCAAAATAAAAGAGCGCAGGTAGGACCTGTAGTAGTCCCAGTCGACGACAACTTCTTCCTTGAGGGCGGGGGTCAGGCCGCGAAGTTCGCCGGGCTGGTCTTCGGGAATCTCTATGGTCGGGTCGGCAGACAGCAGCTCGGAAGGAGCATAAACAATCGCATGGTACGAGCAGAGATTCTTCTTCTCGCCCTCGGATTCGTCATCTTCGGAAGACTGCGAGTACGCAGATATTATCCTGACAATAATCTCAGCCGGATTCGATTTTCCGCCCATAAGAGTATCTCCGCGAAGTTCCGTTCTGTGACTAAAATGGTTCGTTAAAAGAGGCTGGCCTTGCTATTGGACGAAAGAGTCCGGCCGGTCTCCTTCAATAAATTAACGGCCACCTTCTGAGCAGGTAGTAGAGGACGCTTAAGATAAATATCTGTCCCGGATGCTTTGTGAGGCAGCCGCTGAATTCCTCGCATGGCAGACTGCCAAAGTCGAATGGCCTTCTTATATCACAGAATCGGATTGTTGGATAAGAGATTCCAGGCATCCCTTGATCCCTGCCGCTCTTAGTCTAGAGAGCAGCCCTGGGTCAATGACAAATCCTGCATGACGCGCGCCTCAACTGATCTCGCCAAAGGCAATCGTCCCCACTTATCACCTCCTAACTGTTTATGCGGGTTTGAGCCGAAGTATTTCATGAAAAGATGGGTGAAGAGATGGCAAATGCAAGTCGCAGGTCAGATTAGAACAAATCATTGGCCTTCATCTATTGCACAGTCCGCCCCTGAAATATTTTGCCGCAAAATCGCATCTCTATTTAAGAGATGTTGACTGAATAAAAGGCCAGCACAGCTTGTATATTGAACCACTATTGGCATGCAGATGTTCGGATGCAAATTGACCCACGGCCAGGCGAGCACTGTTGTTGACAGGCCACCTGCTTCGTAAGATAGAGTATGAAGCCGCTATCCGGGACTCTTTACGGTGCTGCCTAAATATCGGAAGGGAAATTCATCTCATGAGTTTACAACAACAGCTCGACTTTGAACTGCGTCAACGGGCGGCCCTTCTCCCGCAAGAGATAGTTGAGTTAAAGGCCCTGACAGACAAGAACCTACAGGGGATGGGCATTCATCAAAGCCAGATCACTACCGTCAAGCTGCTTCTGGATAGCCTGAAAGAGCAGCAGGACGAAGTGATAGAGAGTCTCGCGCCGACCCTGCCTGCCAAGGAGTTCACAGAAAAGCGCGGCGAGATCGAAGATTTCCTGACCAGCACACACAGCATCATGTCTGTTTTTCGTTACATCTTTTCCCAGCGTAACGAATCGCCACACTATAACCTGCTGCTGGACATAGCAGACCTCGTGGCGGCAGAGTGTTATATTCCCTGTATCAAGCTTTCAAACAAGTGGAAAAATCTCCCGCAGGATCACTACCGCGAGCCTCCTCTGACCTACCTCAACGCGATGCTGTCGCCCGCCGCCATCACACGCAGGCACACGCTCAGCAAAGTAGGGCTTCAGCTTCATGCCGAACTCGAAGAGCAGCTTCCCATCTCGGTTATCTCGCTACCGTTTCACGACACGGTGGCGGTCTGGACGTTTTGCAGTATTTATCATGAAGTAGGTCATCTTCTGGACAACGACATCGGTTTGCGCAAGGAGTTGAGCGCGGCCATCACTGCCGAACTTGAAAAGGCCGCTCCCGGTAATCAGGAAGCGGCGGAGCGCAGAGTCTTCTGGGAATACTGGGTGGGTGAAATGATCGCAGACGCCTTTGGGGTCGCGCTCGGCGGAGCAGCCTTCGGCTATGCCATGATGAACATGCTCTTCAGAGCCCCCGAAGAGATCAAGTTATTAAGCGCAGACAAGCATCCGAACGAGTACGTGCGAATCTTTCTGGTGATCGAGTTGCTGCGCGGCACAAAGGTCAAGGCTTTGACCGATGCCGCTAAAGAGATCGAGGACACCTGGCGTGGCATCTATCCGGACATCGCTGAGCTTGCCCCCTACGTGACCGAATGCAAAACCGTGGCGGGTATTTTACTTAACAGGAAACTGGCCGCCCTCAACGATCATTCCCTGATTGAGCTATCGCCCAAGATTGAGGCCGACTATAAGCGTGTTGACGCGCTCGCCACCTGGCTGCAATTCGAGGTGGATAGACCGGAGCCGGAGAATTATCCGTTTCGGCTTGTCCCGGCGGCGGCGCAACTGGCTGTGCAGCGCGTCGAAGAGGACTTCGCAAAGCAGTACGAAGGCATAGAGAAACGCTCGCTCGCCTTCCTCTCTCTGATTAAGCGCCCAAAGTTTCTGGACCCGACCGGCATCTCCGCGACTCGCCGCGCCTACCTACAGGATCGTGTTAAGAACATGAAGCTCACCAAGTCTGCCTGAGGGCAGGGGTAATTCACCGCGTGCGTTGCGAGCGCCGCGCTTCACACTATGAAAGGAAATGCATCATGGCAGATTATAAAAGCATCCTTCTGGAGCTAGAGGAGATAAAGAGGCGTGTGGAACAACTCGTGAAAGACGTATCGCAGCTTCAGCAGGCAGAAACTTCCGCCGGTACGACCGAGGAAACAACAGCCTCAACTTCAAACGCAGCGGAGACGCTTCCTGCGAACGAGCCGAAGGCCTTCCCGCCCCTCACGCTGGAGGGCGTCGAAGAGATTTTCGGGGGCAAGCCGACCAAAGAGTTCCCTGACTGCTGCGCCGTCGGAGGCAACGAGTTTCACGGGTACTTTTGTTCCGGCACGCTGATCGCTCCCAACCTGGTGCTCACGGCCAAGCATTGTCATACGCCCGACACGCCGATCACGCGCGTCTTTCTCAAGGGCAATGATACCAGTAAGCTCTCCAAGGGCGAGGAGATTGCCGTCACATCCGTACACACGCACCCGGACGTTGACCTTATGGTTCTGGTTTTAGAGCACGCTTCCAAGGTTACCAAACGCCACATCGCACAGGGTAAAGAGGTCAAAGGCACTAAAGCTATCGTCGTCGGCTTCGGCACGACAGATGTACAGGGCAGTACAGATTATGGCCTCAAGCGCAAGGCGGAAGTTCCGATTATGACTCTTAACTGCGGCACGGACGAGGATCAGGTGAAGTATCGTTGCAAGAAGAACATCGAGCTGGTTGCCGGTCACAAGGGAATCCGCAGGGATACCTGCCGTGGAGACAGCGGCGGGCCGCTCTACATAGAGAGCGATGAGGGCCCATACTACTTGCTCGGCGTCACCTCGCGCGGGCTGAAGGACTTTGATCACTTTCCGCCGCAGCTTTGCGGTAACGGCGGAATCTATGTGCGCGCAGACCAGTTCATAGATTGGATTCAAGACGTGACGGGAATCTCTATTGAAGGTCCTGTGTCTTGAAACTCCTGATTTTAACGAAGTCCGATCAGCGATCAACCCCGCGCAGCTTTAATCGCCGCGCGGGGTTGATCGCTTTCATTCAATTTTACGTGAGAGACCGCCCGCCCGTCTTGCGACAAGCGGATCACCGCAAGCCTTTTCTCATGACCAGTGACCGCCGGGCACAGAGCGAATCCATGCAGCATACTTATCCAGACGGACATAGATACCACCGTCTCCGCAAGGACGTGTGGAGTTCTTGGTCGCGCGTGAGGTCGCGCCGGCGACGTACCAGTACGAACCTGATTTAACGTAAATAGGCCCTCCGCTATCGCCGTTACAACTGTCCTTATTGAGCAGCGGCTTGCCGGCCACCAGTTCCAGACCTATATCGCACCCGTACTTTGCTTGCGCCTGCGCAGTCGAGCAGGAAGCGGAGGCGACGGGGACATCCACCATGCGACGGATGCCGTAGCCGGTCGTGCTTTCGGGGTCGGTGTTGCCGTAACCGACGACTCGCACGGAGGTCACGTTATTCACCATGGCGCTCGTCGCAATCTTTCGCGGACTGACACTCGTGACATCCCGCTCAAGAATGAGCACGGTCAGGTCGTTATGCTTGCCGCCCTGTCCGTACTGCGGGTGACGCACAGCGCTGGCGACGTTGATAATCTCGCCCGGCAGCGCCACGTTCGTTCCAATAAAGACTCGCGAAGAACATCCACCGCGACAGTGTCCCGCCGTGACCACCACGTTACGGGCGACCAGCGTCCCGGTGCAGCACCATCCGCTCAGACTTCCGACCGCGACACAATCGGGAAACTCATTGGTCGCGACGCCGCCGACGATACGATTCGTATCTTCGATCATCTGCGCCGCGTTCGCGACAAAGTCCGTGTCTGTGTAGAACGTTTGCGAGGCTAAGGGCACGACGCCGCGAAGCACTTTCGGGACGGCTGAGCGTTCCTCGCCCTCTTCGCCGATTGCACCGGCGGCGATATTGTAGGCAGCCTGGAAGGCTTGCACGTACCTGATTTTGTCTTCTCCGGCAACTTTGCGGGCGAAATCCTTCGCCGCAGAAGCGGCAGCCGCCAATTGGCCTGCCTCGCCGTTGCTCGCTGGTACGGCGCGTTGCGAGGCTCGCCGCTCCTGACGGCGCAAGTCGTCCTTGGGCTTAGCCGCCGCTGTGCCGCCACGCGCTGTCTTAGCACCACCTCTTCCCCCCTTGGATTTAGCCGAAGCCTTGCTTTTGCTTTTCATGATTTCTCCTATATTTGTCTGTTGGTGTCAGGCTCTGATGCCCCTTGCAATTTCAGAAGGATAAGCAGCAAACGCTGTGGAGATTGCTCGTTCTCTATCTT
>DATLMN010000262.1:0-19947 GCA_035537255.1 Pyrinomonadaceae bacterium
GCATCTCTTCGAGCAGCCTGTTTATTCGCTCGTTTAAATCGTCGCTGTGACTCTCGCGCTTGAGATACGCCCTGGCGCGGTCAAGGACTTTACGAAAGCGATCCTGATCGAAGGGCTTGAGCAGGTAATCTAGGGCGTGAACCTCGAAGGCACGCAATGCAAATTGATCGTGCGCGGTGACGAAGACGATCTGCGGCAGCGGCTCGAAGTCTAGCGCACTGATGACATCGAAGCCGTCCAGGCCGGGCATCTGCACGTCCAGAAAGACGAGGTCCGGGCGCTCTCGTTTGGTGGCTTCGACGGCCTCTTGCCCGCCGCCAAGTTCTCCAAGGACTTCTATGTCGGGCTCGCTCTCAAGAAATCGGCGAATCTTGCGCCGCGCCGGTCGCTCGTCGTCAATGATCAACACGCGAATCTTCGTCAACGCCTTTCGTCCCTCCTTTCGAGCCGTTATCACCGCCAGTCAGAGCAGTACGAAACGGGACACGGACGCGCACCAGCAGCCCGCCGGCCGCTGAGCTTTGCAGAGAGAAACCATGCGCGTCGCCATAAAGCTGGTTCAATCTCTCCACGGTATTCGAGAGACCGACGCCTGAGGCTTCCGCGCCCGCGACCTCAAGATGTTGCTCGGGCTTGAGCCCAGGCCCATTGTCGCTGACTTCCAGATGCAGCGCGCCGTCCGCACAGCGAGCGCAAACGTCTATGGTGACAGCGCCGCTTTGGTGGCTAGCCCCGTGGCGTATGGAGTTTTCCACCAGCGGTTGCAGAATCAACTGCGGCACAAGCGCCGCGCGTGTCTCCGGCTCGACATCGAAGTTGACGATCAGGCGCTCCTCGAAACGCGCGCGCATCAGCTCAAGATAAAGGTTCAAAAATTCCAGTTCTTCCTGAAGCGTCACCTCCTGCGCAGTGGAACGACGGAGCGTGAGACGCAGCAGATCGCTTAAGCGCGTGATCAACTGATCGGCCAAACGCACGTCTTCATAAATGACCGAAGAGATCGTGTTCAGCGCATTGAAAAGGAAATGTGGTTGAAGCTGTAAGCGCAGAGCCTGAAGCTGCGCTTCCGTCAAGCGCGCTTCGAGCTGCGCGGTTCGGACTTCGCGGTCGCGCGCCTCGCGATAATAGTCGAAGAGGTAAACGAGCGCGACGAACAGGCAATAGACAATCGCGTCGTTCGCCAGCTCCATCAAATACCTGATCGGCATAATCCCATAATCGTAGGAGCCAAAGCCCACGAGCCGAAACATCAACTCGCGCGAGAGCCAGTTGAGCGTCGTGTGCAGAGCGGAGAAAGTTAAAAGCGCCGCGAGATGAAGCGGCAGACGGCGCAGCCAGTTGTGATATTGAAGACGAAACCGGCGAGCAAAGCGTACGACTAGGGGGAAAAGCAGCGCCGCTGCGTAAGCTCCTGTTAGCTCTTCGATCAGGCGCACGCTGAAAGTGCCGCTGCGCTCTCTGGCCAGATCGTCAAGGTATCTGTAGCTGAAAATGAGAAGCCCTATGGCCGTAAAGAAACCAAGCCTCAGGAGCCAGACCGTAGCGGGGCGCATGCTGCTTGAATCTTTTCTCATATTCTCTGAATGCGGCGCGTGCGGCGCTTCAGTTTACGCTCAGGCTAAAACCCGTGTCTCATTCCATCTCCGGCAGATAGTAGAGCAGGACGGCAAGCAAGCCCGAGAACAGGACGAGCGAAAGTATTCCCCAGATACCGATAATCATCAGGGCGAACTGCGCCTCGATGATGGTGAAGATGTAGAGATAAACACCCCACTTCCTCATCTTCCATAGGCCAATCGAAGCGACAAGGACGAGTATGCCGTGCAGAAAAAAGTAGAAGGGAAACCATGCTCCGAACTCCCTTGCTACGGGAGAGAAGAAGACCATCCGCACAGTGCCGACCATACCAAAGAAAGCTAAAAGGCAGATGATTGTGATGAGCGCGGGTCGCTCTCTCGTCTGCGGTTCGTCCATGCCGTCTATTATAGAGATGAAGATGCGGTTTTCATACGCTCGCTTCGGCCCAAGGCTTAATGTGTGAATTGAGTGTTGAGGAAGGGGCTATTCACCACAGAGGCACAGAGGACACAGAGGAAGCACAGAGAATTGAACATCGCTCAAGCCTCTGTGTAACCTCCGTGTCCTCTGTGCCTCTGTGGTGAGGCTCAATGCGATACACACTAAATTTACACGTTAACCTTCTTACTCTCAGGCCGAGTCACTGCCTTCGTGCGGGACTTGAGGAACGCTGACGGGGTCACTCTCCTTTATCCTGCGCAGCACGATCAGGCCGATGCCGGACATAATACACGCGCCGCCCAGCAGAGTGCGCCAGGAAAGACGCTCGTCCAACACGATCATGCCGAGCGTGACGGCAAAGAGCGGCGTCACGAGCGCGATCAGCATCGTCTTCGTCACATCCATATTTCTCACCAGCCAGTAATAGAGCAAAAAGGCTATGACAGAGCCGATCAGTACCAGGTACAGCAATGCCACGACGGCCATTCCCGTCCAATGAAAGTAGAGAGGATTTCCTTCCGTAGAGATTCCGACAATGAGCAGCGGGATGAGTCCGAAGAACATCTGCCCGGAGGCGAGCATCGCCGGGTCAAGGTGGCCTCCGCGCGCTTTGACAAGCACGTTGGCGTAAGCCGCGCTGAACGCGCCAGTGACGATGGCCGCACTGCCCCAGAGCGCCAGCGGCCCTTCACTGCTCAACTGGTTGGAAAATATGATGCCGACGCCGGCGATTCCTAAAATCACGCCGAAGACTTTGGTGAACGTCATGCGCTCTGAAGGAAGATGCACGTGCGCGATCACCAGGCCGAACGCGGGGATGGTGGTTTGAAGGAGCGCCGCGAGCCCCGAAGAGATATGCTGCTCGCCCCAGAAGATCAGGCCGTAATTGATCGCAAACGCCTGAACGCCTGTGACGGCGATCAACAACCAATCGGCGCGTCTGCGCGGAATGGGTCGATGACGTATGAAGACGATCAGGAGCAGTATCAGAGAAGCGATGACGAAACGGATTCCGGCGAACGTGACCGGTGGCAGGTACTGAAGTCCGATCTTGATAAAAAGCCAGGTCGAGCCCCAGATGGCGCACAGCACAAGCCAGACGACGCGTGCTCTCATTGCTGTTTGATGACGGCGAAGGCCCGCACAGGAAATGTGCCGAAGCTTTTGACTTTGACCGGCACTGCGAAAAAGCGAAAGCCGCTTGCGGGCAGAGCACTTAGATTGCAGAGATGCTCAAGGATAGGAATATCCGCTTTGAGCAGAATAGAGTGCGCCGGGCGCGAGCCGTCGCGTGTGTCGTCTATATTGTAGGAATCTATCCCGACGAGTTTCGCGCCCGCGTCCGCCAGAAACTGCGCCGTCTCACGCGTCAAAAACGGATGCCCATCAAAATAACTTTCTGTTCGCCAGTGCGCGTCCCAGCCCGTTTCAATCAGCACAGCTTTCCCTTTGAGATCGACTTCGCGGAAGAGGGACGGGTCTATCTCACGCTCCGCAGCGTCACGCGCTCTGATACAGACGCCGTCCAGGTCTGCGAGGCTTGAGAGTGGCAGTTGCGCTAGATCGCGACCGTCACTGTATCGATGATAGGGCGAATCCAGATACGTGCCAGTGTTGGCGACCATCTCGATGCTTCCAATGTGAAACTCCGTCCCTTCCGCATAGTGTTTGCGCGACTCTTCGCGGCTCAGATAATCCTTGATGACGGGCGCGGGCAGTCCTCTGTAGGTGATCATCCCGTCTTCAACCTCGTGGCTCACATCCACGAAAGAAGTTTTAGTCTCGTCACTTCGATTCATAATAGCCCTCGATGCTTGCGGCCTCTTGAAGTATGTACGCTCGCAGCGCGACGGAAGTCTTTAGGACGGCGCTCAATATTTATTAGTAATTCTTTGGCGAGGGACGACCTGGTTATGAAAGACCTCCGGAACAGTGTTCAGTTGAGTGTAAGACGAGAGAGAGTTCACCACAGAGGCACAGAGCGCACAGAGGGGGCACAGAGAGTTGAACATTACTCAAGCCTCCGTGCTTCCTCTGTGTCCTCTGTGCCTCTGTGGTGAAGTCTCAAGACGTTGCGCACTCAATCTGGAACTAACCTGCTACCTGCAAAAAAAACTTTAGGATTGTCCGAAGACGCGTTTCATCTCGGGCTTAATCCAGCGAATCAATAGAGGGATGGTGATGGGCCACAGACAGCAACTGGTCATGCCGATGGCGATCAGCACAGTGCCGAACGTCCAGCCCCACCTCTTCGTCTTGACGAACGGGCCGAGCGCATAGGGGAGGAAGAAAACCAATCCGCCGATGAGACAGCCCACGGCCTGCGCTTTCATCTCGTCATAGCGTCCGCCCATTGAGCCAGGGCCGGGATCAAGCATGAGCAAGATAGCTCCGACCCCCATGAGAGACAGATAGAGCAGCGCCATGAGGCCGCAATAGATGACGTACCAGCGCCAGGTCTTGCGCGTCTCCTCCGTCTCCTGCGCGGATTGATCGATGACTGGAAAGCCCGGCTCATAGGTCTGTTCTCCGGCGGGAATCGAGACGAAGTCCTGAGCTGTGACGCCCTCGAAAGACGCGCCGCAGCGTTTACATGCGGGCGGCGTTCCCCAGTTGACCAATCCGCACTGCGGACACTTGATGCTGTTCATGACCTCTCACTTTCCAACCGAAGTTTGAGCAGATCAACTTCCATTCAGTTTATAACAGGAGAGGCAGGGCGGTCTGGAAATTTTCCCCTTGCGCTACTTTGCCAAGCTCATCGCTTGCGCTCAGGTTCTAATGTCCCGGCGCGTTAAAGAACAGGATGTAGATCGCCTGAAAGATGCCGATCATCAGACCAATGACTGCGCCGAACAGCTCAATCGTCTTCAAGTGCTGCTGTGCAACGGAGAGCACCAGCTCTTCCAATTTCTCAAGCGGATAAT
The DNA here is from genome assembly GCA_035537255.1 of Pyrinomonadaceae bacterium. Taxonomy (GTDB): domain Bacteria; phylum Acidobacteriota; class Blastocatellia; order Pyrinomonadales; family Pyrinomonadaceae; genus DASQYE01. Next base: position 4,947 of record DATLMN010000262.1, read on the forward strand.
CAGAGACTTTGCGTTGAACGATGCCGCCGATATTGAACTCACTGATGGCCGATGGCAGACGTTCACGCGCGGCCTGTGTGATGCGCTCGGTCAGCATCCGAGAGGCGCGCTCTACACTTGTGTCCGAGACGTGATCGGAAAGCCGACCGATGGGCGTGGACAGCAATTTTTCTATCTGCGCATGCAGGACGGCATTGATCGAGCGCGCAGTCTCTTCGCGTGCCAGCACACTGATCAGCGATTTCGTCAGAAAACTTTTTAATCGCGGCGCGCTCTCGGGGCTGACGTGCCCCAGGAGCGCGCGCAAAGAATGTGGACGCAGTCGCTCTATGGCGTCCGTCGCATAAGCGGAGACAGAGGTTTGCAGCTCAGGGCTGCGCACGAGTTGCAGGACGCGCTCCGATACTTGATCTTTGATGATCTCCAACTTGTCGGGAGCAATCTGTCCGACCAGTTGGTTGAGCGGCAACGCGAGCACGTTATCAATCGTCGTGTTCAAAAATTCTTCCGCCTGCTGCTCGAACGCCTGTCCGTGCAGAAACTCTTCGACGCGGCGCGGCAGCGTCTTGTTGACCATGTCGTCGACTTCCGTGTGAATGCGCTCGCGCGAGATAAATATTTTTTTGAAGAAGGAGAGCTGCGCGTAATAATCATCGACCTCGCGTTTGATCAGCCCGCCAATCTGCATGCGCGTTCCCTTGCTCGTCGCCATCTCCGCCAGATGATGAACGATGGGCGGGACTTCGCGGTCCACTCTTTCTTTGATGAGCGCGACCGTCTCCGGCGTAAAGACTTCGGCGAGCGTCGCCTGCGCATGGGCCAACTCGTCCAGGCGCGCGCCGACGAAATCTCTGATCTTTCGCTCGAACTCGTTTTCAGTGACGAGGCCGCGAAAGCGCCCTTCGACAAATCCGACGATCTGATCAAAAGCCTCCGCGCTCAAGGCGTCTTTGAGGCGTCGAGCGAGGAGTTCGTCCACGCGCCGGTCTATGAAATCTGTCAGGGCAGCTGCCGTCTCTTCGCCCTTCAAAACGTCTGCGATGTAATCTGCCAACCTGTATTGCAGCGCGGAGATGGCGTCGAGCACGGGCGCGCGCGCAGCGGTCGGCAGCGCTTCGATCAGCGAAGGATAAGTCTTGTTGAGCAGGTCGCTTGAGTAGGCAGAGATAAAGCCCTCGACTTTGCGGCGAAAAAAATCGTCCTCGAACAGAGCATTGACGACTGTTTCCTGCGAGACCAGCTCGTTACCGACGGCGTTGCCGATGGTCTGCGCAAGGCGCTCGCGGTGGCGCGGGATCATGCCCTGCGGCCAGACGGTGATTCCCAAAAACTTGACGGGATGGTAGGGACGAAAGAGCATGCGAATCGCCAGCCACGCCGCGCCGTAACCATGCATGGTGGCGATCACGACCCAAGCGATGGCTATCGAATATCTTTTGGTATCAGGATCGATGGCTTTAAACTCCTCCGGGCACGCACGCTTTTCAGCCTTGATAATAATATTGCGAATGCTAAACGCAGCGGGCAAAGCACGTCAAATAGAAGTTAGATAAATTTGCAGAACAAAATGAGGATAGAAAGAAAGCTTATGGCAATTTTCAGTTGAATGTCGGTGGGAAGAATTTCACCGCAGAGATGCAGAGAGAGAGAGATAAACGCGCAGAGTGAGCGCAGAGAATTAAATTCCACACTCTGCGTTCGTCTCTGTGCGTCTCTCAGCGTCTCTGCGGTAAATGGCTATGGGCCATACGCTCAACTGCAATCTACCCGGAGCGCCCGCGCTCTTTTCTTATTTACGCATGTCTATGATTCGCCCTGCGCGTTCGGAGGCGAGCGCGTAATTGGGCAGCACGCGGAAAGACATCAGTCCGACGGCGACGCGGTCGCCGACTCTCAGGCAGGTGGTCGCCGCTTCCGTCTTCGGACGCGTGACGATGATGGGGATGCCCGTGCGGCGATCAAGTGAGTTGAGCGTCACGTTGTAGAGAGGCGGCGCGCCTTCCGTTGGCTGACGAGCGACGAGGTCAAGGCGCAGCATAACCCGCTCATAAGCTCCTACGAAATTGATCTCTTCGATGATTCCGTTGGTCAGGCGGCGACAATTTGCGGGCAGCGTGCCGGTCTTGCTCAGGTGAACATCTTCCGGGCGAAAGACCAGCTTGATGGCCTGGCCGTCGCGCAGGCGTTCAAGCTCTGCGCTGGCTGGAATCTGCGCCGTGCCGATCTCGACCATCTCGCCGTTGACGACTCCGAGCAGAAGATTGGCCGCGCCCAGAAAGGTCGCGACGTATTCGGTCTCGGGCCGGTTGTAGACCTGATCGGGCGTGCCTATCTGCTCTATGCGTCCGGCGTTGATGACGGCGATGCGGTCGCCAAGCTCAAGCGCCTCCTCCTGATCGTGCGTGATAAAGATGGCGGGGACTTTGATCTGCTTGAGCAGGCTGTGAATCTCTCGGCGCAGACGTACGCGCGTTTGCGCATCGAGCGCGCCGAACGGCTCGTCGAAGAGCAGCACCTGCGGCTTGTAAGCGAGCGTGCGCGCAATCGCCACGCGCTGTTGTTGTCCGCCGGAAAGCTGCGAAGGATATTTCTTGCGGTGCTCTTCCAGGCGCACGAGCGAGATCAGGTGATCGACTGTCTCTTTAATCTCGCTTCGCGGGCGACGGCGTATGCGCAAGCCGTAGCTGATATTCTGTTCAACGTTCATGCGCGGAAAGAGCGCATAGGATTGAAAGATGACGCCGACGCCGCGCTCGCGCGCAGGCATCTCCGTCACATCCTTGCCGTGCAGAATGACGCGGCCCGTGTCCGGTTCTTCGAGCCCGGCGATGATACGCAGGATGGTGGTCTTGCCGGAGCCTGAAGCGCCGAGCAGCACCAGCGATTCGCCTTCGGCGACATCAAAATCTATATCTTCAAGGACGCGCGTGCCGCTAAAGCTTTTGCTCACGCCGCGCACGCCAGCGGCAAACTCTTTGCGCGTCTGCTCGTCCGGCTCAGGCGTCGCCAGTTTCTCTTCACTTCCGAAGATGCTGGTGAAATCTTCAGACTGCATAAGCGCCCTCTTACCTCAAAAGCTACTCCGTATCCAGCCAGTCGCGCGCGAAGAAAAGAATACTGAAGATAAAGAAGGAGAAGAGCGCGAGGACAATGGCGACGGCGTTGGCGGCTTCGACCTGCCCCTCGTTGAACTTGGCGAAGATGTAGAGCGGCGCGGTCTGCGTGTGAAAGGCCAGGTTGCCGGAAACAAGTATGGTCGAGCCGAACTCGCCCACGGCGCGTGCGAATGTCAGGAGCGCACCCGTCACAATCGCGCCACGCAAAGAGGGCAGCGTGACGTGCCAGAAAGTCTGCCAGCGCGTCGCGCCGATAGTCGCGGACGCTTCTTCGAGCGAGCGATTCATCGTCTCAAAGACAGACATCATCACTCCGAAGGCGAGCGGGAACGTGACGAAGATATTGGCGATGACGATGGCATAAGGCGTAAACATCAACTGCACGCCGTAGGGAGCGAGCCATTGGCCCAACACGCCATAAGGCCCCCACAGCAGAAGCAGCGAGAAGCCTGCGACCGCCGTCGGGATTGCCGTCGGCAAAGAGATCGTGACGATCAGCGCCGTGCGTCCCCAGAACATGTAACGCGACAACACGTAGGCCGCAAACAGTCCGAAGAGCACGTTAAAGAGCGTGGCCCAGAAGCTAGTGACCATCGAAAGCTTGAGCGCGAAAATCGCCTCGGGCGCTGTCAGCGCCGCCCAGAAACTCCCGAGCCCCTTGCTCGTCCCGAAGATAAAGATCGAAGCGAGCGGCAACAACACGAGCGGCAACATCATAGCGATCATCGCAGTGATGCTCAGAGGGCGCACCATATCGAACCCTCTGACATGCCGCATTCTTGAAAGCGCTGCACTCATAATTTTCCGGCCAATTATTCTTTAGCGAGCGTCTCCGAGCCGAGCCGCTTGAGTCCGGGCATCCCCCACACGCCCTCAAGCCCCGCGCCCTTCGGCCTGTAGGTCGCAACGGAAGCTGCCGTTTGTCCGGGCTTCACGCCGACGCTCCAACCGACGGCCAGCACATCTCCCTGACGAATACCGACGCCTTTATAGTTTTCACCCGAGTTCAGTCTCCATTCCAGAATGTAAGTATCGCCGTTCGGAGTAATGTTGACCGTGCCTGAATAGCCGCCGCTTTGGCCCGGCACTGTCGAGCGCACAATCCTGTAGCTGCCCTGCAAACCGGATGCGCCCTCTAACTCTTCAGTCCCGACAGCGCCCTTCATTCCTACGAGCGTCCAGCGGCCTGAAAGCTTTCCACCCTGAATTTTGTAGGCGACCACACCGCGCGGAAGCGTGTCGCGTGCGCTGCTCCAACCGATGGCGAGCGTGTCGTTCATCAACACGGCGATGCCTTCGTAAGCGCCGCCGTCCGGCAAAGCCCACGTCACACGATACGCATAGGCGTTTTTCGAGATGCTGACCTTCCCTGTGTAGCTTCCGCCGTCCGGGTCTGCGGCCGCGACGATTCTGTAATTTCCCGAAGGATCAAAGCTCGCGGACGATAAGCCTTTGGCACTCACACTGCGAGAGGACTGGCTTAAACTGTCGAAGGCTGCACAGATGATAAAGAGCGCCGCGAGGCACGCACTCAAGCTCAACCCCGTTCGATAAACTGTTCTCATTTACTTCCTCCTGACAGTAATCGCTATATTCGTTTGCAATTGCATCTAAAGAACGTCATGACTCACCACAGAGACACAGAGGACACGGAGGAAGCACGGAGGCTTGAGCGATATTCTACTCTCTGTGCCCCCCCTGTGATCTCTGTGCCTCTGTGGTGAATTACCTCTTCCATACACTCAATTGAAAATTGCTCACAAATTTTATCTGGCAGATTTTTTATTCTTATCTTTCTGTTTGAGCAGCAGCCTCACTGTTTTTTCTGCGCCTGATCGCGCCACACGCGCTCTATGATTTCGGGATAAGCGCGACTCCAACCGCCGAGGTCTGCGACGGTGAAAGGCATACTGATCTGCGCGAACTCTTTATTCGACTGGTTCAGTGCTTCATCCGTACTGGAACGAAAATGGTATTGGACGAAAGCGCGCTGTGCCTCTTCGCTCCACAGATATTTCATAAAGGCTTCGATGACTGGCCGGTCAGCGTCCGTTACGTTACGGTCTATAATCACGGCCGGATGCTCGCTGAAGATCGTCGCTTCTGGAACGATCACGTCGATGGGCGCTCCCGCCGCTTTCATCAACAGGGCTTCCAGCTCATAAGTGATCAGCGCATCGCCGAAGCCCGTCTCAAACTGCGTGCGAGCCTCGCGCGCAGAGCCCGGCGTGGCGAACACATTTCGCCAGACGGCTTTGAGCATATCGCGTGCTCGCGCTTCGTCGCGCGTTCCCGTCTGCTTCTCTGACTTAATCAACTCAGAGCCGTAGACGGCCAGCACAGACCACTGCGCGCCGCCGGAGCTGACGGGGTCTGGATGAATAAGCTTGACGCCGGGCTTCGCAAGGTCCGCGAAATCGCGTATGCCCTTAGGGTTTCCTTTGCGCACGAGAATGATAAAAGGCGTCTTGTTGAGAATGCCGCGATTGGGCAGGCTGTGCCAGTCTGAGGTCACGAACCCGCCCTGTTGCAAACGATCAACGTCGCGCTCGATAGAGAGAACGGCGACCTGCGCTTTGACGCCCTGAAGAATCTGGTTTGTGACCGTCTCCGACCCGGCGAAGGAGGAAGTAAACCGCACGTCTTCACCATGCTCCTGCTTCCACTTGGCGGCGAAGCCCGGGAAAACAGCTTTTTCCAGCGACTCCTTCATCACAGAGAAACCGTAAACGGTGATCGTGCGGCCGCCGGAGTTCCCAGGGCCTTGCGGCAGGCAACCGCTCAGCAACAGCAGCGCGCAAAAAAGAGGGATCGCGCCGAGCCCGCTTAATCTGATAAGAGGTGCAGTTGTCCTCAAAGGAATCAAAGCCTCCTTGCCTGATCTTTCGATTCGTTCTACGGGTTCTGATCGATTTAAGGTAAGGCGTCTCTATAGCACATCTTCCCATCATTCGGGAAGCTTTTTCAGGCGTGAGAGCAGTGCCGGGAGGAGGATAGAGATTGTGCATCACGCGTCGAAGGATATGCGTCGCAATGAGCGTTGCGGCAAGCCCGCGCCGATTTAAGAATCACACGACGCGCACCCGTTAGGGTCAACTACTCCGTACGCTTCCCTTTTCAAGCCTCGCCGCACGCCCCAGCTCTTTTAAAAGATTCGCGGAAGCGACGGCCTTCTCCTCCCAAGCGACGGCGACTGCGCCGAGCGAGCCGCGTTGCAGGCGATGACGCTCTACCCAAGCGTCTGCTTCCATAGAGAGCCATTCGAGGACTCCCGCCCCGTCCTGACTAAAGAGCGCCTTGAGGATGAATCTGCGCTCGCCCAATCTCAACCCGAGTCTTAGATGGCGCGCCGCTCGACTCAAATCAGAGCGCAGGAGAATCATGCCGCTACGCACGGGCGCGAGCAGCGACTGCAAAAAATCTTCGACTGAGCCTTCGCGTGGATCAACGAGCCCAAGCGCTGCCGCTTCGCGCAGGTGAATAGGCAACTGCGCCTGCGCTCCCAGACTCTTTGCCTCTTCGCGCAGAGCCTCAGACAATATCTCTCCCCACCTGCGATAAAAAGAATCTGATGCTGTCTCGCTCAGCTTTGTCAGATAGACAGGCAGCCAGCTCAAAATATGTTCCCAGAGAAAAGCCCTGCGCGCGCCGCGCAAGCCCGCTCTTCGCACGGCGTCTCGCTCACTCTCTTCCATCTCGACTAGACGCGCGTAGAGCGCGAGCATCACCGAGAGATGATCCGGCTCCGCTGGCGGCGTCTCGCCAAGCGCGCGCCAGAAACCGGCCACACGGTCGCGCGCCTCTCCGCCCAGCATCCCCTCCGCGCCCAGATAAGCGGAAGCATAAGGATAAAGCTCAAAGACAAACAACTCCGTGTACGCGGCCGCGCCCGGCATTGGCCCAAGCTCCAAAGCCTCTGCCACACGCGCGGCCTCCGCCACCGGCGGCTCGGCCAACACAGCGAGTGCGCGAAAGAGTTCCATCACGAGAATTTCATCATTCGAAGCATCACACAGAGTGGAATCGCCGGTCAGAAATTACAGCCCCGAAGGGGCGAAATTCAATAGCCTGTGGCATCGCCACAGGTTACGTTCTACCCAAAAGAGATAAAGCCCTGTAAGGGCGAAATAATTTCTTTCATGGCTACTTATTAACCTATTAGCACGCCCTGTTGACGATAGCTCATCAATCCCATAAATACTCTTCGTCCCATTCAATGTTGTATTTCATGAGGAATGCTCTGTATTCCTCCTGAAACGATTTGTGATGATGGTGGTCCTTCTGGGCGGAGATATATTTCTTTAATGCAGTGACATTCGATTGGCCTACGGAGAACGCTCCATAGCCTGTTTGCCATTGAAAATTCCGATACTCGCTCCCTTTAGTTTTGATCCATTTAGAAGAGCGCTTCTTAATTTCCTCGACAATATCTGAGACTGTAACGGTGCGCGAAAGAGCAAAAAGAATATGTATATGATCTCTCGTGCCGTTGATTAAAATAGCCGGTGATTTGTATTCTCGTAGAACTGTCGCTATATAAGCATACAATTCCGCTTCTATGTCAGGCGAGATAATAGACTCACGCCGCTTGGTGCTAAAGATCAAATGGATGAGGATGGATGAAAGGGACTGCGGCATACTGTGTTGGCCGGTATTGCGCCCTTTCAGGGCTCAACATAAAAACGCAACTCGATACCTGTGGCGATGCCACAGGCTATTATATTTCGCCCCTTCGGGGCTTTGATACTTCCCACTTGTTAGTTCATACGGGCCTGGCAATCTCTAATCCGCTCCGACCAACTCTTCCTGATCTGGTAGACGATAAAACTCTCGCGCCGGTTTGAGCGGTCGCAGCAGCCAGTAGGGGCGGCGCGTGCCGTTGGGAGAGTGAGAGTCAGCCGGACGGGTCATAGCGAGCCAGTGCTGGTAGGCCGCATGTGACTTCTCCGTGTCAACGGAGATGTCTCCGTACTAGTCTTCGGCTGTGGCCGGTTTGACGCGCACGGCTTGATGCCAGCAGTGCATGCCGGAGACGGGGTCTGGATGAACGGGAAAGGTCAGGTTCTGATGCACGCCGACATCCGTCCACCAGATGCGTAGCGTATCCGCATCGTCGGACTTATAAGGCGCGACGCCCTTTTCACGTTTCAAGCCCCACTCGTTTCCGCTGTGATCGAGTGAAACGGTCGCCATCAATTGTCGCTGTCCCTCGTCGGTGAGTTTCCAGCGTCCCATGTGATGACTGCACGCCACGACTCCTGGGCGGATGCCTTCTGTGACCCATGCGCGGACGACGAAGTAACCGATCTCTGTCTCGACGCGTACAAGGTCGCCCGTCGCGACGCCTATGCGTGCCGCGTGGCTTGTGTGAATCCAGAGCGGGTTGGTGTGTGCGATCTCGTCCAGCCATTTAGCGTTGGCGCTGCGCGTGTGTATCTGAACTGGAAGACGAAAGGTCGAGATCAAAACGCTCTGTTCTTCAGCGAGACGTGTGGGATGAATGTGGCTATGGATATAAGTGGGCAGAGAATATTCGGGCCAGCCCCACTGTGAGAGTGTGCTTGAATAAAATTCTAATCGACCGCTCGGCGTCGGAAAGCCGCGCAGGATTTGCCCGTCGACCAAAACGCCGACAAGTCTTCGACCTTCGCTGTCAGGATCAGGGCTCGGGATGGGCACGACATTGGTTGAAGCAGGCTTCTCCGCGCGTGTGTAAACTCTGCCGAAGCGATCTGTGCGAATATCTTCAAGCTCATCCTTTGGAACAACCTCCTCGTAGATCGCCCCGACCTTCTTGGAAACCTCGAACGCTCCGTAGCGACGCATGAACTCAAGAGGCGTCAGCGCTTCAGCCTCTGCACGCTCCGGCAAACCCGGAACTGAGTGCTCGAAGATGTGGCCGTAATACTCGTCCACGCCGAGCCTCTCGCCGGGCGTCTGCTTTGATTCGACGAACTGGCGAATGCCTAGCGCGCCCGTAGGGTCTATGCGCCAGGACAATTCGAGCCAGAACTCGTTCTCTTCCCAGACCTCGCCGGGATTGACTTCACGCGTGTCAGTGATGCGTTCTCCCTCACGCTCGCGCGCGGCACGAAGGACGGGCTGGCGAAAGCCTATCCACTGCGCGTCGTGCGTTTCGTAGGAATGAAGATCATGTCGCTCCGACCCGTGGCCCATCGGCAGAATGTAGTCAGCGAAGTAAGAGGTCTCGTTCCAGGTCGGAGTCAAAGCTACGTAGCAATTGATGAGGCTCTCGTCCGTCAGCGCCTCGATCCAGGAGAAGCCGTCGGGGTTCGTCCACACTGGGTTGTAGACGCGCGTGAAATAAACGTCGAGCTTTCCTCTACCGTCTTTCAGAAAGTGCGGCAGCAGAAAAGAGAGCTCGTTCATCCCCAGCGGATACTCTCTGGGCCAAGTCAGCTCGTTCCAGGTTTGTGGGTGCGGCGGCGTATAGATGGGCTTAGGAACAAACTTGTTCCAGGCGTTCGGAAAGACGCCGCCCGGAGTGGCGACCGCACCCATCAGCGCATTCAACATAAAGAGCGTGCGCGTGACCTGCCAGCCGCCGCTGTTTCCGGCGGAAGCGCTGCGCCAGTTATGGCTGCTCAGTCGCGTCCCGGCAGTCGCGATGACCTTTGCGATCTCTTCTATGACGCGCGCTTCCACGCCCGACTCCTTGGCCGCGAACTCGAAGGTGTAAGCACTGTAAAGCTCTTTCAGGGCAAGCTCGAAGTTCTCAAAAGTAGTTTCCGTCTCGGGCCGCTCGACGGCCATGTACTCTTCCCAGTTCCACCAGCGCCGCACGAACTCTCGATTGTAAAGATCATTGCTGATTAGATAGTTCGCAACAGAGAGCACGATGGCGGGCTCTGAGCCGGGGAAGGGCGAGACAAAGTAATCAGCATGCGTCGCTGTGTTAGAGAGACGCGTGTCGAAGACGATCAGACGCGCGCCATCAGCCTTGGCTTCAATCACGCGCTGCGCGTGCGGATTAAAATAATGTCCCGCCTCCAAGTGCGAGCTGATAAGAAAGATCACGCGCGCGTTGGCGTGATCCGGGCTTGGGCGATCAAGGCCCATCCAGTATTGATAGCCCGCGCGGCTGCTCGAAGAGCAGACGTTGGTGTGCGAGTTATGACCGTCGACGCCCCACGCCGCGAGTATTCTCTCCGTAAATCCATCTTCGCCCGGACGACCGACGTGATACATGATCTCGTTGCGTCGCCCTTCGGTGATGGCTTTGCGTATGCGCCCGGCGATGTCTTCGAGGGCTTCGTCCCAGGAGACGCGCACCCACTTGCCTTCGCCACGGCGTCCGGCGCGCTTCAGAGGATAAAGAATACGGTCCGGGTCTGTGATCTGGTTTAAGGTCGCTGGGCCTTTGGCGCAGTTGCGTCCGCGCGAGCCCGGATGCTCAGGATTGCCCTCGAATTTTTGTACCTGTAGGCTCTCCTTATCGACGTAGGCGAGCAGGCCGCACGCCGACTCACAATTGAAGCAGGTCGTCGGCACCAGCATGTAGCGCCGCTCGACGCGCTTGGGCCAACTCTTAGAGTCAAGCTCGACCCAATCATCCCAGCGCTCCTTTGGCGGAAAGGCTGCGAGGTGTATGCGGCTCGGGCCAGGATAAAAGGTCTCGCCACGCCCTTCTGTCTCGCTGCGCGCCGCGCTCACTCTTTTGTTTAGTTCATCAAGCTTCATACATCTAGTTAGCGACTGTCGATCTGCATCTACAAATGAGCTTCACCGAAGAAGACCAAATTATTCAGGTTTATTTAACGGGCCGTAGAAGGTGTGGGAATTACCGGCGGCGCTGATTTGCAGCGTCCAGTGTTTGAAGTCTTCCGCCTCCGTACAACCGCGCCCTCTGCCCTGAAGGATTAGATGAAAGCGCGCAGGCCCTCTCATCAAACTTTTGAAGATGCCAGTGACCTGCGCCGCGCCGCTCAACCGCCATTCCTTATAAAGCGCAGGGCCGAGTCCGCCCGGCTCTGCATCGTGCATATCAGCCCCGAAGTGGACGGCGTTCAGTGGAAGCACGAAAGAGATCGTGCCGGTTTTTCCCTGTTCGTCTCGAAAGCCGAGCTGCCAGCGCCTGCCGCTTCGCGTGTGTGACAGGTTGTAGTTGAGTGAAAGCTCGCCGTCAGAGCTGGGCGGCTGGTACGTGTTGGCCTTCGCGGCGAACCTGATGCGGTCTAGCTGGAACAGGTCGGCCTTCCCGGTTCTTTGATACCACTCGCCTTCGTCCGTGCAACAGGCACAGACGAGCGGCGCGACGGCAGGGGCAGCGACTGCTGTTGCTGCTGCTGGCAAGTCGCTGCTCGCTATGACCGGCCAGATGAGAAACGTCGCCAGCGCAACCAAGCTTAAACCACAGCTTGCTCTATGCCATAAGAATGTGCGCAGTGTGAATGTCACTTTTTATCCTCTCTTTTATCTTCTCAGCCGAGCACTCAACGAACGCGCGCGCGTTGGAAGCTTTTAAGGTTAATCACCATTGCTTTCGTCATCGTTGATACTATCGCTGCGGTACGGACGGTTGACCCTTTATGCCAGAGGCACACTTTGACCGGCCTGCACGTATGCGTGTTCGTAGAGCAGCAGACCCGCGAGAGCAAACGGCACTACGATTGGGCCTAGCAAGGGAGCGAGCACGCCCACAAGCGTCAGGACGATTCCGACGCCAAAATATGCGCGATACCTGTTCGAGGTCATCTCCCAGACGGCCAGTCGCGCGTGCGTGGTCGGGTGCGCGAGCGTCACCTCGCCCCAGATCATCAGCAGATGCAGCAGACTCGTCGCGCCTAAAATCCAGAGCAGCGTCGATGTGAGCGCAGGCTCAAGCCAGACCGATAAAGGTAAGAGCGCCGCCGAGCCCAGAAGCAACGCCTGCACGCAGAGGTGCGGCGGCAGCAGCGGGTTCTGCCACATGTCACGCGCCTTGGCCTGCGCGAAAAGATAGGCCGTGTAGACTGCCGTCATCACGGCGAGAGGGAGTCCGGGCCACGCCAACACGCGCTGTAAAGATGTGCTGCCCAGGAGAGTCGACGCGAAATGAAGCGCGAGCACAAGTGAATATCCGGCGATGATAAAAGCGCCTTTGACGAGCCAGCTTTTCCATTGCGGCCTTGTGAAGATCATGTAAAAGCGCGCCGGGTGTTCCAAATCCCAGATCAGCAAGCCTCCTGTGATCGCCAGAAACGCGCCCGCCACAACCGGCGCAACCCAGAGCCAAAGCGGACTGTCAACTCTCATCAGACCGCAGACGACCAGCAGCAGCGGCACAATGTAAGCGCCCGCGCTGATGCCTTTAGTCCAGGTGTAAAGACTCACGCGCCAGTCCCAGGGAACGGAGTGCGGCACGTCGTAAGAGAGAAGCGCAGCGGCAGAGGTGTTCTGGTATTGAGGATTGCCGGAGACGACCAACTCTGTGCCCTCCCTTTGCTCGCTCCACATAAAGAGGCCGCCCCGTGGACGACTCGCCGCCAGGGGGTCTAGCGTCGATTGATGCGCCCCCTTATAAAAGAGCTTGGGCAGAGTCTCTTTCTCAGGACGACGCACGTTGACCGCCTCTCGATTGACGATCTGCGCGACTTTTGAGGACGCGTCGTTCATGTCCCCGACGAGGATGGCTTCCACGGGGCAGACCACGACGCAGGCGGGCTCAAGGCCCATGTCTATACGGTGCGCGCAGAAGTTGCACTTCTCCGCCGAGTGGTCTTCGGGGTTGATAAAGATCGCGTCGTAAGGACAGGCCGCCATGCAGGCTTTGCAGCCTATGCAGATTGATTTATCGAAATCGACTATGCCGTCCCTGCGCTTGAACATCGCGGCGGTCGGACAGGCCGTGACGCACGGCGCGTGCGCGCACTGGTTACAACGCGTCACCTGATGAGCGCGCCGTGTGAGCGGAAACTCGCCCACGTCTACGTGCTTAACATAAGTGCGTGTGACAGAGAGCGGCACTTCGTTCTCGGACTTGCAGGCCGTCGTACAGGCATGACAGCCTATGCAGCGCGTGTGGTCAATGACCTTGCCCCATTGAGGCCGGTCTTTGGGAGCATTATAAACGGGTAGCTCTCTCATCCAGATGGTTTTTAATATTCGGCTTCGGTCTTAGAGATGTACTGCCTGAAGAATATAGGCTAAGGGCAAGTCCGCGCAAGCCTCGTCCCGTAGGGCGTAGAGCGCGACGCAAGGCTTCGGCGCGCCATCTCTCCAACTACTGTCATGCAGCCGGATCGGTTTGCGATTTTGTTAGCCACCGTCAGCTTGATAGTAGGTTTCTTCTAACAACAGAATGCCATATTAAGTTTGCCTGCCCTTGTTAATGTGGAAGGCAGTGATCTTCCCAGGTCTCCTCTGCGGCCTCAGACTACTGATTCGCAACTTTTCTTACATGCTGCTGAAAATCTTCTAATCGTTTATCTTTCTCACGAGCCTTGTTCAAAATTGAACCGACTGCTCGTCCGAGCTATGCAATACTCGCACCTTCCTTACGGTTTAGCTCAATAACCATAGGTTATCACCCTCGAATTGAGAGACAGGCACACGCATATATCCGGGAGGAGCCTCTTATGGCACCGGATGATGGAGAGAATTTATTTCCTCACTCTAATCATGTTTCAGCCGTCAAATCACAAAATAGATGTACTGATAGAGGGGCTCTTTAATTCGACATTGAAACTACCCGCGCAAATCGTGCGGATTCGTAAGCAATGCCATGTGTACACGAGCGGCGATGAGGATCGAATGATCTACTGGATTCAACACGGGCACGTCAAGCTGGTTGTAGATTCCGAGGGGGGTAAAGAGTGTCTTTTAGACATTTATTCGAGCGGTGACTTTTTCGGCGAGTCATGCCTCGCAGGGTTAGACTTTCGCATCGCGACCGCGACCGCGATGGAGGACTCCATTCTTAAGAGGGTTGACTGTCAACTCTTCATAGCGGCGATAAACTGCGCAGAATTGCACAGCTTTATCAGGCAACTGAACAGCCGGATGCTGGAACAACAGCTATTCATCGCCGATATGGTGACGATGAGCAGTGAGGTCAGACTCGGTAAAACTCTGCTCCGGCTGGGCTCGCGCCTCGGCAGGAAGCACTCCTCAGGAACGATCATCGATTGCCGAATATCCCAGGAAGAACTGTCTCAAATGATCGGAACCACTCGGCCACGGGTCACAGAGTTTATAAATAAGTTCCGCAAGCTGGGCTTGATAAACCTGAACATGAGGCGATTGATTATTATCAAAGAGGCCAAGCTCACCGATTACCTGTCTTCGATGATCTAAGACTTTATACGGGCCATAAATTGCTCACAGAATTTCTCGCGTCCCGTCCAATATGAGACAGACTCGCAGCCGAAGAGCGGCGAATATATAGAGACCAGTTTTCACCCCGACCCGAACACCGCGCCGACGTGCGGCGTAAATCGAGCACAGATAGCTCCATCTTGTGTGCTCAAATGAATCTCACCAACCAAGAAGAAGGAGACTTCAATGCAATACCAGATCAACATCAGCATAGACAGCGCTGGGCTTCAATCGATTTACAACACCGGCCAATACGTGACCTTCGTGAAGAGTGTCCTGACCAGCCCACTGGCCGGGGGAAACCTGCCCATTGCATGGATCTCATTCCAGCCGCTCGAAGAGAACCAGGTCACATGGATCGAGAATTACTACATCTATACCACCACCACAATGCTTCAGTCCGGGGCCACTATCTCCATGACCTCACAGACAGGCGAGCCGGTGCAGACCGGATGGACTTATACCTTCGCGCATGGTCAGTTCACGGGCGCGGCTGGCGGCGGCCAAGGCACTTTCAACGTCTCCGACCAGATGACAGGCGCTAACTTCAACTTCGGTCTCGCCCAGCA
>DATLMN010000263.1:0-2695 GCA_035537255.1 Pyrinomonadaceae bacterium
CCAGGTGATAGGCGTTGTGATCGGCGACGAGCAGCGCCTCGCGTAAAACGGTCTGCCCGTCGCCGTGCGCGATGGGCGCGAAGAGGTCTATCGAAGGGTCTTCAACAAGTTCTTCCATCGCTTTCAAATCCGCGCGGAAAGCTTTGATTGTTTTCTCCCAAGCCTTACGGTCGGCGCGTTCTTCATCCTTGGGCCAATAACCTTCGGGCCAAGGCGGCGAGACGTGCTGCGCGTTGCGGCTAAACTCAAGAATATCCCACTGCGCGAGACGCATGTGCTCAAGCAGTTGCCAGGCCGTGTAGGGAACGTTCGCTGCCTTTTCATTAATCAACTCGACGGGAAAATCTTCGACCACACTGCCGAAGTCCGCGTGCGCGCCTCCGCCTCGCAGCACATAGAGCAGATGTTCGCGTAATGCTTTATCTTTATCCATACTTTTATCCCTCTCGCGCTTAACTATTTGCTCAAGCGAGCATCATTCTTCTTTGTCGCCTTAACTGATCATCTCCCAGAACGTGATCTCTTCCGGTTCGGCGAGCATGCCGTCCGTCGTTTCATCAAAGCCGAGCGCGTGCGCCGTTTCCAGATGGCGCTCTAAATCCTCGCGGCTCTCCCAGTTTTCGTAGAACATAAAGAGACGCGGATCATCAGCCGATTGGTGCAGGTCGTAGTTGATGCAGCCTTGTTCAGCGCGCGACGGCTCGACCAGTGCGAGACAAGCAAGGCGCACTTCCGCTTCCTTCCCCGGTCTTGCGCGGACGCGCGCCACGACGCTTATCTTCTTCATCTCTTTTTCTCCACGTCCACAGCTATTTTGCTCTTCAAGCGTCGTCCGTCATTCGGCGAATCTGATCGGATTCAAAGACGTTGATGCCCGTCCGCTGCTGTTTCGCGATCTTCAACATGGAGGCGGCGACGGCGCGCGCCGTGACGGGCCTGTATTTCGCCAGTGGGCCAACCATCAGAAAGGAGACGTAGCGCATGGGCAGCTCTGCGACACGTTCAGTGAGCCTGAACTCTGCACGCTCGCCCAAAAGCAGCGATGGACGAAAGATATTCACGGCGTCGAATGTGAGCTTTGACACGGCTTGTTCCAATTCTCCCTTGACGCGGTTGTAGAAGATCGAAGAGCGCGGGTCAGCGCCCAGAGCCGAGACTAAAAGCAACTGCTTTGCGCCCTGCTCGGAAGCGAGCCGCGCCGTCTCATACTGGTATGTGAAATCGACGCGGCGGAAATTCTCTTTCGAGCCTGCCTTTTTGATCGTCGTCCCCAGACACGAGAAGACATCCTCCGCGCGCATCAAGGATGCAAAGTCCGGCAGATGCTCGAAATCGATGACGTGCTGCTCCAACTTGGCGTGCTCATGCGAGACCTGTTTTCTACCGAGCACAATGACTTTGCCGTAAGCAGAATCATTCAGCAAGAGTTCCAGGCAATGTCCGCCGACGAGACCCGTCGCTCCGAGCAGTAAAGCAGTCCGCATGTCGCTCCTCTTCAGATGCTCAACGACCCTGCCCCTGCTCTCCTCTGAGCGTCAGGCAGGTGCTCGACGCGCGGGCAACAAGCGCGCCTCCTTCGTCCAGGACATCGCACTCGACTAAGCCCACCGTGCGGCCCATCTTGACGACACGGCCCACAGCGCGCAGCTTTCCCGTCCAGACGGGCTTCAGGAAATTGATCTTCAGCTCAAGCGTTGTAAAGGATTCGTCCTCGTCCAGAGCCGCAGCGTAGGCCAGGCCCATTGCGGCGTCGGCAATGTCGCAGAGGACTCCGCCGTGCAGCGTTCCCATAGGATTGGCATGAGCCGCAGTGGCCTCGAATTCGACGACGGCTTCGCCCGCTTTGATCGCCGTCAGGTTGAAACCGATGAGGCGTGCGACGGGCGGCGCTGGCGCTTCGCCGCTCAGCATCTTCTCTATCAGTTCGAGCATCTTCGCCATCTGAAAAATTCTTCCTTTGTCGCAGGAGGATACAGGAAGTTCCGGGCGAAGGAATAGTGCTCTAAGAGTGGGCTGGGAAAATCCTTGAAAAGTGAGAAAGATTGAAGCCCTTGAAAGGGGCGATAGAGTGTAGCCCACGGCGTCAGCCTTGGGAACATGGACAGATAAAGACAAGAGAGCCCCGTGAGGGGCGACAGACGCTCAATCTTGAGTAGCACTCAAACGTGAGCGTCTGTCGTCCCTCCGGGGCTTTGTCTTTTTGTGTGACTGTTTTCCCTATGACTTACGTCATGGGCTACACTCTGTGGCTTTGCACACAAAGTCGGTTTTGACCATAAAGTAAGGGGCTTGACCATAAAGTCCCTTACCTACCCACCTATGCAAATTATTTTGCATCTCCCAAAATACTTTCCCCGCTTGCAACTTCCTTTGCTATGATGCGCGGACACACGTAACCCATGCCGCCACACTACGGCAGCAGGAATCAGTAAGCTCTAACCAGCACTAGAACAAGGAAAGCACGGTCTGCAAGATGGCCGCGCCTATCTCTATTATCCCGTTTTGCATGTCGCCTTGTGCGGCAGCGTTACTTGGCGGTGCGATGGGTTGTCCAATGTCTCCGGCATGAATTGAGGCAGTGAGCGCCAGAGTCAGTAGCGATGCCTGAATAAGTTTTCGCATTGATTTGTCCTTAAAAAGATTTTGCAAGTTCGTGAAAGGCAGACCTCACATGAGTTTAGCAGAACTTACGCAA
>DATLMN010000264.1:0-2150 GCA_035537255.1 Pyrinomonadaceae bacterium
TTGCGTAAGTTCTGCTAAACTCATGTGAGGTCTGCCTTTCACGAACTTGCAAAATCTTTTTAAGGACAAATCAATGCGAAAACTTATTCAGGCATCGCTACTGACTCTGGCGCTCACTGCCTCAATTCATGCCGGAGACATAGGGCAACCCGTTGCCGCAGGAGATATAGGACAACCGATTGCCGCGCAAGGCGACATCCAAAACGGGATAACAGAGACAGCCCTGAGCATCTTGGGAGTGATGCTGTCTCTTATCTAAGGCTGTCTCTAGCTTACTGATTCCTGCTGCTATAGTGTGGCAGCACGGGCTAAGTGTGCCCGCGCATCATAGCAAGATTCCTTGCAAGCGGTTGGAAAATCTTTGGGGATGCAAAATATTTTGCAAGGCGGAACTTTATGGTCAAGCTTTAGACTTTATGGTCAGAATGGACTTTAAGGGGCGCGTGACACAATAGTGACCCAAACGATTTAGGGGCAACTCATTGGCTGCCCCTAAGTTATTGAAGATATTGGTGGAGCCGAGGGGGATCGAACCCCTGACCTCATGACTGCCAGTCATGCGCTCTCCCAGCTGAGCTACGGCCCCTTGAGTGGATTGGCGTCACTCTGGTGATGACGAACGAAAAGAGTAACGTAGCGTGGGAAAGCGCGTCAAGCCGGGCCTTACACGGGTTTGCGGCGGGCGGCGAAAAAGGCCAGGGCCATGCCCGCGATGAGCATGATGATGCCGCCCGTGACACGCAGGGTGTTAGGGACTTCGCGGATGTCTGTGTTGGTGACGACGACGGCTGCGCTCGGCTCTAGGAAGAGGGCGCGATAGGCTATCACGCCGCCGACGGCAGCGATGACGATACCCGTGATCAGGCCGATGATCTTCACTGGACAGTCACTCTCTATTTGCCTTTGAACGCGGGCTTGCGTTTCTCTAGGAAAGCCTGGACGCCTTCGTCTTTGTCTTCACTTGAGAAGCAGAGCGCAAAGAGATCGACTTCGCGGCGCAACCCTTCGTCCAGATTCGAGCGCGAAGCCAGCTTGACGGCTTCCTTTGCCATGCGCAGCGCGATGGGGCTCTTCTCGCTGATGCGATTGGCGATCTCCATCGTCTTCGCTTCCAAGTCGGCGGCGGGCACGACCATGTTGACCAGTCCCAGATTAAAGGCCGTGCGCGCGTCTATGATGTCGCCGGTCAGGATCAGCTCCATCGCCTTGCCTTCACCGACGAGGCGCGTCAGGCGTTGCGTGCCGCCGCCGCCGGGGATGATGCCGAGATTGATCTCTGGCTGGCCGAAGGAGGCCGCCTCGCTCGCGATGCGAAGGTCACACGCCAGCGCCAGCTCGCATCCGCCGCCGAGGCAGTAACCGTTGACCATCGCGATGACGGGTTTCGGAAAACTGTCGATGGCTGTAAAGAGCGAGCGCCCGAGCATGACCTCGCGCTGTGTAATGGCTGTGCGTCCGGCGAACTCAGCGATGTCCGCGCCCGCGACGAAAGCCTTATCGCCAGCGCCCGTAAAAACAACGACGCCGACCGAAGGGTCTTCGCTTAGCTCTTCGAGGGCGGCTGCGCCTTCCTCGCGCGTCTGGATGTTGAGCGCGTTTCTTTTTTCAGGGCGATTGATGGTGATAATGGCGACGCGATTGCGACGCTCGATCAGAAGCGTTTCGTAAGATTGCGGCATATTTACCTCAGTAATAAGTGACGAGTGACGAGTGACGAGTGACGAGCCGCAAGCAAGTTTTTAACTTGTCACTCGTCACTCATCACTCGCCACTGCTTTATTGATCGTTATCAGATTCCGAAGGCGTGGGCTGTTCGTCGGCGACCCATGAGACGAAGAGGCGCAGCCAGTTCTCCGTCGGCTCGCAAATCTGTACGCCGACGCGCGCCGTGCCGTAGATGGCCGGAGCGACGCGCACGACCGTCGCCGTGACTTCGATGGGTGCGCCGTCCGGACGGTGCGCGCGCAGGTACAACCTCTCGCCGCGATTAACTTTTTGATTGAGATGAAAGAGTACGCCGGAAGTCGAGATGTCGTCGGTCTCTGTCGGCTCGCTCCAAGCCGCGCCGTCTTCGCTGCGCCCGGAAACAACGCTGGGCAGGCGCATCGCCATGCGCAGCGCAAAGCGTTTCTCTTCATTATAAGGCGTGC
>DATLMN010000265.1:0-11388 GCA_035537255.1 Pyrinomonadaceae bacterium
GAAGAAAGTTCACCCCGAACTGGCCAAGCGCGTGCGTATGTTGATCGACAATCTCGCGAAGGCCGGTATGCAGATCGAAGTAGTCCAGGGACTACGCACCTTCGCAGAGCAGGACGCATTGTTTGCGCAGGGAAGAACGAAGCCCGGCAAGGTCGTCACCAACGCGCGCGGCGGACAAAGCAATCATAACTACGGCCTCGCTTGTTTCGACGAACAAACAGAGGTTTTGACTGATGTGGGCTGGAAGCGGTTCGCAGATTTGGATGAAACCGAATCCGTGATGGTCTTCAAAGACGGGAAATTGTTCTATGAGAGACCAAAAGCTTATATCAAGTACCCCTATCAGGGGGAAATGGTCACTGTTAAGACCAGAAGCGTTGACTTGATGACCACGCCAAATCACAAATTCATCGTGCAAAAAAGGTACATCCGCGATGATGGCCGGAATATTGAATATGACAAGGTGTGGTCGGAAGTATTAGCCGAGAATCTCACGCCGTACTACCGTCTTCCAACGGCTGGCGAATTCAAATGTCCAACGGAAATAGATTATCCATTGAAGGATAAAGTTGACCCTGAAATCTGGTGGACATTTATGGGCTGGTATATTTCGGAGGGCTCCGCCACTGGTGTCTCAGACGGCGTACGCCGCACTCATAGCGGTCGGAACAAAGTGAAAATATCTCAGCGCCAGGGCTCTTCGTATTGGCCTGAGCTAGACGTTTTATTGACAGGTTTGCCTTACCGTCATAAGTATCAAGGGCATGACTTTGTCGTAGACTCCAAAGAGCTTTGGAATATAGTCTTCCCCTCAGGTAATTGTTACCAGAAACGGATTCCGAGATACTTACTGAATGCTCCGAGGCACTTGCTTGAATGCCTCTTCAAAGGTCTCTTCAAAGGCGATGGGACTTTCTATCCTGGGCATGAAGTGTTTTGGACGGTAAATAAAGAGCTGGCTGATGACGTGTCAGAATTATGTGTCAAGCTCGGCATCTCCAACGTTATAAATTGGAGAGACCCGCGACCGACCACTATTCTAAAAACAGGACAATTCATTTTTAGCAACCATACCCAATACGCTGTTGTCACGCGAAGGCGAAGCACACAAGAACTGCGCAACGGGAATGGCCAGAGCAGAGTCTCTGCTGAATTTTATTCGGGCATGGTTTACTGTGTGACAACTGACGCGGGAGCATTGGTTGTCAGGCGCAATGGCAAGGTTGCTGTTTGTGGTAATTGTGACGTTGTGCCTTTCACTGATAACAAGCCGAACTGGGATGCTCCGAACAGCATCTGGGTGGCGATTGGCGCGGAAGCAGAGAGACTAGGGTTGGAATGGGGCGGCAACTGGAAAAAGTTTATAGACAAACCGCACATCCAACTGCCTGGCCTCTCTATCAAGCAATGTTTTGCCCTCTTCAAAAAAGGCGGCCTCGAAGCGGTGTGGGGGACGGCCACGGACATGCTGCTAAAAAAGACCGGAACGACTGTTACACCGGACACCAAAAAGACGACGGGGCCTCCGCCGGAACATGTCCTGAAACTGAAGGACAAGGGCGAAGGAGTACGCATGATCCAGACGCGACTGGCCGCCCTCAAATTCCTCGAAGAGAAAGATGTTGACGGCGTCTTCGGCCCGCGCACACAGGCCGCAGTGAAAAAGTTTCAGGCCGCGAAGAAGCTCAAAGCGGACGGCATCGTCGGGCCGCGCACACGCATCGCTTTGATGAGCTGAGTTCTACGGCTATGGCTTGAGAGTTAAGCGTGAAGCGGGGGCGGGTCAGGTCTTAGTGGCCGTTGAAAGTCTCAGTGGCTGCTGAAGGGACACCCGCCCTCGCCGTGTTTCGTGTCCAAGTAGGTGCGAGCCTCCCACAGTTCCGGGAAAAACTTTTTATCTAGCGTCGTGCGCAGATAGCCTACGCCTTCTGAGCCGCCAGTGCCGCGTTTCGTGCCGACCATGCGTTCGACCATCTTGATATGATGCGAACGCCAGAGCGCGAAATACTCGTCGTGTTCGAGCAATGCTTCGGCCAGTTGAAACTCTTCGTAACGCTCCTCGAAATGCGTGAGGACTTCCAGGACGGCGCGCGTCCTTTTGCCGTAGAGGCGCTGTCGCTCCTCTTCGTCAAGCGTCTCGTCATCCGCCGGAGCATCCAGGCCGCGTCGACGAAGCAGCGCGTAAAAGGTGTCACTGAGCGTTGGCCCACCGTAACGCGCCGCCAGACGCTCGCGCGCAAACTCGTCAGAGCCGAAGCTGCCGAGCGTCTCCTCGTCCTTGAGACCCGACGAGAATTCGATCTCGCGGAACTGCATCGATTGAAAACCGCTCGCCGGATTCAATTGATCGCGAAAGCCCAGAAAATTGATCGGCGTCATCGTCTCCAAGATATGTATCTGGTTGACCAGCACTTTCTCTATCTCGACGATGCGCGAAAGGGAGCGCGCGGCAGCCGCCGGCCGATCCTCATTCATCTGTCTGATACAGGCATCTATCTCGTGCAGGATTTGCTTGAACCATAACTCATAAGTCTGGTGAATCGTGATGAACAACAGCTCATCATGATGCGCCGGATCGGAGAGGCATTCCTGTAGCTTGATCAACTCCTGAACACGCAGGTACTTGTTGTAAGAGAGCGGAGCATCGCTGCCGTATTTATTAGACATAAGTATAAGGGATGAGGGATGAGGGATGAGGGATGAAGGTTTTGATTGATTGATTTGGCTGACGCTCTGATTCAATCATTCATCCCTCCGCCCTCATCCCTTAGAATGCTGCGCCGGCCGCTTCGTGGACGGTATAGGCGCGCGTGTCTCTGATGGTTTTCATCTCGCGTATGACGAGGTCCAGCTCTTCGTCACGGGTGTAAAAATGCGGGGAGATGCGCACGCCCGCTCCCGGCCTGTAATCGACTATAAACTCGCGGCGAATCAATTCGGCTGTGACCGCCGCCGCGTGATCGTCGGCAATCGTAATGGTTCCGCCGCGACGCGCGGAGTCACTGGGACTGGTGACGCGAAAGCCAGCCTCTTCGGCCAACTCTATAAGCCGCGTCGTCTGCCGCAGGCTCTTGGCGCGGATACGCTCGACGCCGATCTCGTTGATGATGCTGTAACCGGACTGCGCGGCGTAGAGCGCGGGAATCGCCGGCGAGCCGTGCAGAAAACGCGCGACGCCGGGAGCATAGCGGATCGCGCCGCTCTCGAAAGCAAACGGCGCTTCGTGCGCCATCCAGCCTGTCGTGCGCGGCTCTAATTTAGTTTGCAGGTCCGGACGAACGTAGAGATAACCTGCGCCGGGGCCCCCGCAAAGCCATTTGACAGAGCCTCCGGTCGCGAAATCCACGTTCAAATCTTTGACGCTAAACGGAACTGTCCCCGCCGATTGGTAAGTGTCCAGGACGACCATTGCTCCCACTTCGTGCGCGCGCTCGATGATGGCGCGTGCGTCCTGCAAGAATCCGCTTTTGAAGAGGACGTGCGAGATGGGCACGAGCAGCGTCTCTTCATCAATGGCGGCGAGCATGCTTTCAAGCGGGATGGTGATGCCGTCAGGGGACGGAACGGTCTCTATACGGAAACGCCCGTCGCGCGCGTGCGCTTCGTAGACGTACATCACGGAAGGGAAATTCAATCCCTCGTAGACGATCTTGTTCCTCTGCGGCTGCGGGTCGAGGCAGGAGAGGATGAGTGACTGGCAGATGGAGACGTTCTGGTGCATGACGACCGTGTCGGAGTCTGCGCCGATGATACGCGCCACCTCGTTGCCGAGCCGGGTGGGCATATCCCACCAGCCTTCGGCCCAAGCGCGCACGCCGCGCGTCGCCCAAACCTCTGCGTACTCTTGCAGACGCTCAAACGTCTGGCGCGGCATCGCGCCCAGGCTGTGCGAGATCAGATAGACGGTCTTATCAAGAATGGGAAACTCGCTGCGCCACTTTAAAAGCTCGTCGGTCAAACTGGTTTGATTCCTCCTCCCGTAGATAAAGACAATATATTAATCAGCACCTTGAAGGCCAGCGGCTGAGGCCGTCCCTCTGTGCGAAAAACCGTAGCGCAGGCTTTATCGTTGCGGCCCGCGTGCTGCTAACGTCCGCCTAAACCTGCTACACTTTGTCCTTCAATTCTATGTGGCGCTTCGCTCATCCCATCAGGCACGAGATCGCGGAAACGCGCTGGCCGACCGCAGAGGAGGCCGCCGCGTCGCTGCTCTTTCAACCGATACAGGTTGGCCCATCCATGCTTGAGAGCCGCACATGGGTTCCGGCGATGGTGCCCTGGCGTGCGACCGAGGACGGGTTTGTGACGCGCGATAATCTTGATTGGTACGCAAGATTCGCAGAGGGGCGTCCGGGCGCAATCGTCGTAGAGGCCACGGGCGTGCGCGATATACCGAGCGGCCCGCTGCTGCGTATCGGCCACGACCGCTTTATTCCTGGACTGCAAGCACTGGTCGAAACTGTGCGGCGCGCAAGCCTTGGGCACACGCGACTCTTTATTCAGCTCATAGATTTCCTCGCCGTCAAGCGTCGCCCGGAAAAAGGGAAGTTCTTCGACCGCTTCCTCACATTAAAGAAAAGACATCGCGAGGTGCTGACAGAAGCGACCACAGATGCCGCCTGGCTCGCCGCAGACGAAACGGAAGTGCGCGCCTTTCTCAAGCGGGCGACGGATGAGCTGCTTGAGCGTGTGCTGGACGAGCGCGAGTTGGAAGCGCTGCGCTTCGGTTATCGCGAGCGCGTCACGGACACAGAGCTTGAACACATACGCGAGCTGCCGCGCGTGCTGCCGGAGATTTTCGCCGCCGCTGCCGCGCGTGCACGCTCTGCCGGATTCGACGGCGTCGAACTGCACTACGCGCATGCCTACACGATGGCCTCTTTTTTGAGCGCGCGTAATAATCGCACAGACGGCTACGGCGGAGCGCGCGAGCAGCGCGTGCGCCTGCCGCTGGAAGTTTACAAGTCTGTGCGCGAGCGTGTCAGTCATGATTACACAGTCGGCGTGCGTTTTCTCGGAGACGAAGTGATCGCAGGCGGGAATCGGATTGAAGACGCCGTCTATTTCGGTCGCGAGTTTGCGCGCGCAGGTTTCGATTATCTCTCGATCTCTAAGGGCGGCAAGTTCGAGGACGCTTCTCAGCCGAAAGTCGGCCAGGCCGTCTATCCTTACACAGGCCAGAGCGGTTACGAATGCATGCCGACTGTGCTCTCGGACGAGCGTGGGCCATTCGGCCGCAGCGTTCCGCTCGTCTCTGCCATCAAGCGCGCGGTCAAAACCGACGGCCACGATACTCCGCTCGTCGCCACGGGCGGGATCAGTACCTTCGAGCAAGCGGAAGGTGTGCTTCGTCGCAATGAGGCGGACATCATCGGCCTTGCGCGTCAGGCGCTCGCAGACCCGGACTGGTTTACCAAAGTAAAGCTCGGCCGTGGCGATGAAGTCCGCCGTTGTACCTACACGAACTATTGCGAAGGGCTCGATCAGGCGCACAAGCAGGTGACCTGCAAGCTCTGGGATCGCGTCGACCTCGATGCGCCCGGCATTACGCTGAGCACAGACGGTCGTCGCCGACTCATCCCGCCGCGATGGGAAGCAATAAGAGAAGATTAATATGCTTGATCTTTAACCCTTTGACCGTTTGCGGAACGAAAAGGAGATTGATATGCGTCGAATAGCCCTTACGCTTGCGCTCCTGCTCACGAGCTTCGCTGTTTCTTTGACTCGGCCGCAGACAGAGACGAAAACGATCCCGCTGTCCGAAGTGTCAGGCGCGGTAAACATCGGCGATGATCGGGTGCTGCTGGTCGCGGACGAAGGTTATCAGGTACAGGTCGTCGCTCATGCCGCAGCGACGTTTAAAGCGGGTGACGCCAAAGGTTTCACAGACAACATGAAGCCGCCGTCACCGAAGACGGATGGCAGCAAAGGGACTATAGATGATCTGGAAGATGCTGCGTGGGATAGTAAAAGACAGGTCGCCTTTCTGATCACCTCGCATTCGCGAAGCAAAAAACAGGATAATGTGCCGGACCCAAAAGCAGACAAGCCGGCGCGCCATAAACTCGCACGCATCTTCTTGAAAGCCGGAAGCACTGATGATCCTGTTGAGATAGATGTGTTGGAGGAAGCGCTCAAGAAGTTCCCCTTCATCGTCGAAGCCATGAAACAGCCGCATCAGAACGGCGGGAATACGGGGACTTTCAACATCGAAGGTCTGGCCTTCGATGAGAAGTCCGGTGCTCTACTGATCGGCCTGCGTTCTCCGACTCAGGCGTGTAAGAGTAAATCCTGCGCAGTCGTATTGACGCTGAAGAATCCGCACGAGTTGTTCGATAAGCCACCCGCCATACCGAAGTTCGACCCGAAGCCCAGACTCTTAGACCTGGGCGGGCTGGGTATTCGGGGCATGACTTATGATGCGCAGAAAAAAGGCATCTGGATAGTTGCCGGACGTTCCGACGATCCGGACACGCCCACGAATGATGTGCTTTCCACTCTCTGGTTTTGGGACACGACCAAGCCGGACAGGCCGCCCCGAAAAGCGAAGACCGATTCGCTCAAGCTCGCCGGTCTTAATCCGGAAAGCGTCTGCCTGCTTGATAGAGATGGGAAACGCGGCCTGCTTTTGATCAGTGATGATGGAGGAGAGAATAATCAAAGCCGTTATCTATGGACACCGATTCCCGAATTATAAGGAAAAGGATGAAGGCGGAGGGATGAGGGATGAATAAGAAACTATTCAAGTTGAATAGCCACACTTTCATCCCTCATCCCTCCGCCCTCATCCCTGCTTTTAGCTCCCGGCGGCTTCGTAAGCGGCGATGAACTGCGGGTCGCGTCGTTTCAGATTCTCGTAATCAATCCGTTTGCTTCTGGTCATCAGCTTGTAGGCGAAGGGCAGGGGACTCAAAGACATGTAATCGCGTACGTTCTCGAACCAGATCAAGCTTTCGTGGGCTGCCTCCTGATACTCTTCGATAACGGGCTTGCGCACGCGCTCAAAGTCGGCAAGCGCCGCCGCTGCGTCCTTTGTTTCGTCAAACGAGTTGCGAAGCGCGATGGCGTCTTCGAGCGCAAGCTTTGTCCCCGACCCGATGGAGAAATGGGCCGTGTGCAGAGCGTCGCCCAGGAGGACTATGTTGCGATGACTCCAATGCGCGTTCCTGACGTTGACGAAGTTAATCCACTTGGAATTATTCGACAGCAACGGATGGCCGTGAAGATCGTTGAGGAAAACCTGCGCCAGAAAGGCGCGAGTCTCGTCGTCCGACATCTCGTCGAACCCTGCACGCCGCCAGGTCTCTTCATCACACTCGACGATAAAAGTACTGCTCGTCTTATTAAATTTGTAAGAGTGCGCGGCGAAGACTCCGGCCTCTGTTTCGCGAAAAGTGAGCGTCAGTCCGTGAAAGAGCTGGTTCGTGCCGTACCAGATATACTTGTTCGTGCGAACGCTCAACGAAGGCTCAAAGAACTGTTCGTACTTTTGCCTGACGGTCGAGTTGATGCCGTCCGCGCCGACAAGCAAATCCGAGCGCGAGGCCAGAGCCTCTATGTCGGAAACCTCCGTGCGAAACTGTAGCTCGACGCCGAGCGCGTGGCATCTCTGCTGTAGAATATTAAGCAGCTCAAGGCGCGCGATGCCGGAGAAACGGTTTCCGCGAATCGTCACTTTCTGATCGCGATGCACGACATCCACATTGTCCCAAAGCTCAAAGCTCTCCGTGATACGCTGGTACGTCTCTTCGTCATTCTCTTTCAGGTAAGAGAGAGTCTTATCAGAGAAGACTACGCCCCAGCCGAACGTATCGTCCGGCGCGTTCCTCTCAAACACGGTGATGCTGTGCGACGCATCGCGCCGTTTCATCAGGAGCGCGAAATAGAGCCCGGCTGGCCCGCCGCCGATGATAGTGATGTTCATCAAGCCTTCTCTGATAAATTAAGCCGCTTGCTACTCTTTTGCTACTCTTTCAAAAGCTGGCTGGCGATGACGAGCTTTTGAATCTCGGATGTGCCTTCGTAGATACGCAGCGCCCGCACGTCTCTATAAAGACGTTCGATGACAGTGCCGCGCACCAGCCCTATGCCGCCGTGAATCTGTAGGGCACTGTCGACGATGCGGCCAGCCGCTTCTGTGGCGTAGAGCTTGGCCTCGCTCGCTTCGCGCGTCACGCGGCCAGCGGTCGTGTCTCTAAGATAAGCGGCGCGATAGACCAGAAGGCGCGCGGCGTCCAGCTCCGTCACCATGTCGGCCAGCTTCTCTTGAATCAACTGGTGCTCTGCCAGCAGGCGTCCGAACTGGCGTCGCTCGGACGCAAAGGTGAGCGCTTCGTCCAGAGCGCGCCCGGCCATCCCGCAGGCGGCCGCGCCCACACTCGCGCGGAAAGTATCCAGCGTTTGCATCGCCAGACGAAAACCGTCTCCCTCATTTCCGATCATGTCTTCGGCGGGAACGCGGCAATTCGTAAACTCTATCTCTCCAATCGGGTGCGGCGCGATCATGCTGGTGCGCTCGCGCACAGAGAAGCCTGGCATGCGCGCGCTGACGACGAAGGCGGAAATCTCTGCGCGACCGTCCGCGCGCGTATTGGTGCGCGCAAAGACAGTATAAAAGTCGGCCAGTCCTGCGTTCGAGATAAAACGCTTGCGCCCGTCTATGACAAAGGCGTCGCCGTCGCGCCGCGCCGTCGTTTGAATCGCAGCCACATCAGAGCCCGCCTCGGGTTCGGTCAGGGCGAAAGCGGCGATGGCACGCCCCTCTGCGGCGCGCCTCAGCCAGAAGTCCTGCACATGCTCCGGCGCGGCCAGACTGATCGCGTAAGTTCCCAGGCCCTGCATGACGAAGGCCAGGTCTGCGAGCGGCGAGAAGTAAGAGAGCGTCTCGCGCAGGATGCAGAGGGAACGCGCGTCGAGCGCGCCGCCCCTTGGAGCAACCGCATAACGCAGCAGGTCTGCCCCGGCGAGCAGCCCAAGGAGAGAGCGAAACTGCGCCTCCGTGTCATTCTCTTCACCCGCGAGCGGCTCTATCTCGCGCGCGCTAAAGCCAACGACGCTCGCCGCAAGGTTGCGCTGCTCGACGGTGAAGAACGGAAGATGCTCGATCAGTCTATCCATAAACGAGTGACGAGTGACAAGTGACGAGTTGCAAGCGACATGCGGCGAGTAATAAGTGACGAGCGATAAGTGAGGAGTAAGAATAAATCCTCAGCTTGTCACTTATAACTCGTCACTTGTCACTGCCCTTAAATCTGGGCTCGCGTTTCTCGACGAAGGCTTCGTAGGCTTCGCGGTAATCGGGATGCTGCATACAAACGCTTTGCGCCTGCGCCTCCCATTCGAGCGCCGTGTCCAGAGAAACTTCCATCTCGCGATTAAGCATCTCTTTGGTCATCGCGAGGGCAAACGCTGGCCCGCGCGCAAGGCGAACGGCAAACTCGCGCGTGGCACTGGCAAGCTCATCCGCCGGAACGACCCTGTTATAAAGTCCCATTGCCAGAGCCTCTTCTGCCGACAAAAAATCGCCCGTATAGAGCAGCTCCATTGCTTTCGCCAGACCGACGATGCGCGGCAGTAAGAATGCTGCGCCCATGTCTGCGCCGGAGAGGCCAACGCGCACAAAGAGAAAAGCGATCTTGGCCGCAGGGCTCGCGATGCGTATGTCTGCGGCGAGGGCTATACACGCGCCCGCACCAGCGGTCGTCCCATTCAAGCTTGCAATGACGGGTTTCGGCAGCACGCGAATGTTTCGTACCAGCTCGCAAGTCATGCGCGTGAATTCCAGCAGACCCTGCATGTCGCGCTTAAAAAGCTCGCCGATAATATCGTGTACGTCGCCGCCCGAACAGAATGCGCGCCCAGCGCCCGTGATGACAACCGCGCGCACACTATCGCGCGTGCGCAAGATGGCGAAGGTGTCCGTCAGCTCACGATAAATCTCGAACGTGAGCGCGTTCAGGCGTTCAGGCCGGTTGAGCGTGATCGTCGCCACCTGGTCGCGCTCTTCATAAAGAAAACTTTTGGGTTCGAGCATAAGTTTCCGAATAAATGTTTTGATGAGCTAAAGCTTGCTTAAGGCTTGTATGTTCCTTCTCCAACAGCGTTGAGTTTAAGGCTCAAGGACGGCGATGCCCTCAATCTCTACCTTCGCCGCGTCTTCGAGCAGGCTCTTGACTTCGACGAGCGCCATCGCAGGGTAATGACTGCCCATCAGAGCGCGCCAGCGACGGCCCACTTCACCCAGCGATGCCAGATAATCCTTTTTGTCCGTGACGTAAATAAGTAGGCGCGCGATATTATCGGGCCGCCCGCCCGCTTCGCGCACGACCGTGATGACATTCGCGAGCGCGCGCTCGAACTGCTGCGCGAAATCCTGACTGACGATTTGCTGCCGCTCGTCCCATGCGATCTGTCCCGCGATAAAAAGCAGCCTTGCGCCGGGCTGTGCAACTACACCATTCGAGTAGCCGCGCGGTTGGCCCAGAGAGTCCGGATTGACGAAACGAAGTGCCATGATTTTCAAAAGAGGACAGTGCCGCCGTCGACGTTGATCGCTTGCCCAGTAATGCCGCGCCCCTCGTCAGAAGCTAAAAGAAGCGCAAGTGCCGCGACCTCTTCCGGCGTCACCAGGCGTTGCTGCGGGCTCATGTTTTCGAGCACAGAGCGCGCGTCATCAGTCGATTTGCCTGTCTTCGCCGTGATGTTTTCGACCGCGCGCGCAGTCATGTCCGTTTCGACAAAGCCCGGACAGATCGCATTGACAGTGATGCCTTTCGTCGCCACTTCGAGCGCAACCGAGCGCGTCAGGCCGAGCACGCCGTGCTTCGACGCAGCGTAAGCCGAGATGTATGGCGCGCCCGTCTTGCCCGCAATCGAGGCGATGTTGATGATACGCCCCCACCCGCGCGCGAGCATCGAGGGCAGAGCGGCGCGCGTGCAATAGAAAGTGCCCGTGAGATTGATCGCAAGATGACGCTGCCAGTGGTCGTCGTCCGTCTTCAGAAGCGGCGCGCTCTCGGCGATTCCGGCGTTGTTGACCAGAATATCCACGCCGCGACCGAACCTTTCTGCGACGCCCTTGAATGTGCGCTCGATGCTCTCTTTGTCCGAGACATCACAGGCGAAAGAGAGCGCCACAGTTTCGTACTCCTGTTGAATCTCAGCGGCGACGCGCGCGACCTCCGCTTCTGTGCGCGCGGCGACAATGATGCGTGCGCCCTCGCGCGCAAACTCCAGCGCGACGGCGCGTCCGATACCGCGCCCGCCGCCTGTGATCAGTGCAATCCTGTCTTTGAGTCTCAAGGGGTGACAGTCCTTTTTGGGCGCGAAAGTCTTTAGCGTGTTCCAGAGCGAGGCTCGCGCCGTTCTAAAAATGCGCGGATGCGCCTT
>DATLMN010000266.1:0-4508 GCA_035537255.1 Pyrinomonadaceae bacterium
GAAGTTGGTGATGGGTTGAGGATGACCGTCCTCGAAGACCTGGAAGTCGGAAGCCTGAAGGTCGGTGACGACGCGACCTTGTTTGTCGGTGACGATGGCGTCGACCTGAACGAGGTTGGTGGTGATCTTGACGACATCGTCATCCTGGGAAGCAGGCTGCTTTGGAGTTTGTTGAGCGAAGGCGTTGGAGAGCAGCGAAAGGGAAAGCAAGAGCGAGAGCAGTGTTCGTGTGTTCATCATCGGTCTCCGGAAGATGGAGTTGTCTGAACAATCGTTCTCTTCGGCGTATGCTGGCGATACTGAACCGATCTACAGAACGATTGATGTTAAAGCAAAACCGTCAAGTTGTATCGAAGGCCCAACGTAATATCAGGGCGCTGCGCAGCAAGATGCAGTTTAAGAGAACCGGGACGGCGAACGGCCGCAGACGCCGCCGCTACTGAAGTGTTTGTCTTTACTTGATCTCGAAATCAATCCACTGCTGCGTGACCTGATGTTTCTCCTTCGCCAGCTTGTCTATGACGATCACTTGAAGAAGATATTCGCCGGGCGCAAGGTTCGTCCCCAACTGCAAATGTCCGATGGCCACGACGCGGCGTGCGTCAGCCGCTTCGCCCATAATAGGAATCAAGCGTCCGGCATAGACCTGCTTTGTATCTTTATAAAGACGCACCTGCGTCTGTAGCTGCGGACGGCCCGTCGCCTTGTCCAAACGGGCATTGTAAACCTCGAAACCATAATCGATGACTGTGCCCGCTTTGAACCTTCGTATGGCAGGCCCGCTCTCGGGGTTTAACTCGCCGAGGGTCGCGTCCGAACCCGTGCTCGTCATGGCGGGCGGAAGCCCATCCTTTTCACGACCGATCAGACTGGTCGCCTGCTGATTGCTCGCCAGGTAAATCCCTGAAAGCGTCAGGCGATTTTGTTCCAGCCTTGGCACTTCAATAAACTGGCTGGCAGAGCCGACGCGCTCGCTCGCAGAATCGCGTACGGCGACTCGCAACTGGTAAGCTCCGGGTTTTCTGATCGGCAGGTTGATGCCGAAGATCAGTCCGGACTTCAAAATGTTCCTGTATTGCTCGGCGTTGACGACGACCGATTCCGGTATGATGCGTTGATCGACCATCGTGCCGTCATCTCCGAAGGCCACCGCCACGACATCCATGTTCGCTTTGCGCTTGCCGTCAGACTGTTCCGTAAAGGTCAGGCCGCGCGCATCGACGTAGATCAGCGAGCGCATAAAAGAGCCCGACTGCGCGTCATTAAAAAAGAGCGAGGTCAAACGCAGATCAACGTCTCCGCTGCCGAAGGGAGAAGTGATGGCCGCCATCAACTGCTCTGCGGGAGTGGAACGCACAGGCTTAGCCTCTTCGTCAGAGATGCCGAAGAAGCCCGTGCGTGTGCGCACCTGTAGGCCGGGACGTGTGACTTTGACTGTGATGTTGTGAAAGCTCTTGCGTCCCGTGCGCGGGTCGAAGGTGGAATCGCTCGGACGATAGCCGATCAGATAAAAGCCTTTCTGATCATCCATGACGCGGCGCAGCCCGTCGTTGAGATAGTTGTTATTGTTGACGAAGAATCCGCCCGTCTGCGCCGCCAGATAGTTTAGTCCGTCCTGAGACCTTATTAATTCTATAGAGCGCTGCGTCATGTTTTTTGCGGTCGCAGGGGCAGACAATCCACTGACCTTCAGTCCTTCACGCAGCTTGACGACGCCCTGCGGCTGATCCTGCGCCTGAAAAAGATTGACCGGCAAGCCGCGCGCATCAATCGTATAGATGACGACAGATGCGCGATTGGCAAGGTCTGTCAGTCGCCGCATGGCTTCGAGCACGCGGTCGTTGGTGTCGCCCGTCGGGCTAAAGATCGCCAGCGAGTCCGAGACAAGCACGACGGATTTACGACCCGGCAAGTCTTTCAGTCCGCGTATGACGTAATTGATAGCGCCGAGTGTGCCGACCGCAAATACCTCTTCCTTAAAATCATTCGCCTTGTTTCTGGCGTCACGGTCACTCTGATTGCTCATGGCATTCTGTAGCCCATGAGACGACGTGCCGCTGCCACTGCCGCCGCTGATCATCGGACGGCTCGCGGCAAAGTTTGCGAGCGGATCATTCTCTATCGCCGCGAATGCGCTAAAGCCGCTGCGCCCGCGCAAGTCCCAGTTGATGTGCTCGATGGCAGAGTTGAGCAACTGCTTATCGGTGGTAAACTGCTGCAACGCGCCGACGCCTCCGCCCGTGCGTATGATCGCCACCAGGTCGCCTTCCTGTACCTGCTCCGCGACGAACTTTCGCAAGCCTTCGCGCACAAAGTGCATACTCTCGAACGAGAGGCCAAGATCATCCACGACCAGCGCGATGGTACGCCGCACCTGCTCAGGGCGTATTCTTGCCGGCGGGACAGGCACGCGCACAGCATCACGCTTACGCTCGGGGTTCGCTGCTGTTGCCGTCGCATTGTTTGCAGCGGACGGACGATCAGCGCCCGTGTTGACGAAAGAGAAGTTGGTGATCGGCTGTGGCTGCCCGTCCTCGAAGATTTGAAAATCAGAGGGCGCAAGGTCTGTGACGACTTTGCCGCTGCGGTCTGTCACCACGGCATCGACCTGCACCAGATTGGTGGTGATCTTGACGACATCCTCGTCCTGTGCGGAGGGTGATGTAAGGTCAGCGCCGGGCTGCGGCTGTTGTTGAGCGAAGATGTTCGAGAGCAGCGAAAGCAAGAGCGCGAGCGAGAGCAGGGAACGTCTATTCATCACGAACTCCGGGGATGGACTTGGCGGACAAGTAAAACCTCTATGTCGAGCGACATAGCAGGAAGATGCAAGGCCATCCTACAATAGGAACAAAATTGAGAGCAAGCTGTTTGCTCTACTTAATATCACGCGGCGAACCCATATTCGGAGCAATAATTTTTCCTCGCGAGCTTTGAAGATTCTGTAGAACATGAATGCGAGGAACTAGCGGGCTATTCTCAAGAGCGCCAACGCGAACGACAGAGCAGGGAAGACCTCACAGAACCTTGGCAGGGCTAAGCGCGGCCATCTTGAAAATAGATTACTTCGTCTCTCATGATTGTGTAGTAGAGTAAGTCCGCGACGCTTGACCTTAAAGAATTGTATTGGGTTGTTAGATAAATCGTTTCGAGAGGACTCCCGTCAGGAAAGCGGCCAAAGTTGACGCGAGCGCTCGGCGTTACGATCTGATTTTGCCGAAGGCGAAGCTGGAGCAAAGCTTGGATGGATAGAAATAGAGAGCGGCTGGTCGTCTGGACTGTTTTCCCAGCCGTTTTGTTAGTGTACCTCTGCTTTCCGACAAAGAATTACTTCTTCGACGGCGTTGATTTCGCTTACACCATAGAGAGCGCGCGCCGCCTCAGCACATCTTTAGTCCATCCCAATCACCTGATTTACAACCTGGTCGGTTATCTTATTTACAAAGCGGTGCGAGCCGTCGGGATAGAGACACGCGCGCTGGAAGTCTTACGCATCGCCAATAGCCTGCTCGCCGTTTTGAGCGCTTATGTGCTGTTTAGAATTTTGCGCACTTTTGTTCGCTCGCTCTATCTTTGCACGGCGCTGGTGCTGCTTTTCTCTTTTTCCGCGACGTGGTGGAAATTCTCGACCGATGCCAACGCCTATATCCCGAGCGTGCTTTTTATCCTCATCAGTTTTTATCTGGCGCTCCCCACACTAAAGCCGAGGCCGCTGCTCGTCGCTTTGACCTTTTCGCTCGGCATGTGTTTTCACCAGCTCGCGGTCGTCTTTTATCCGGTGCTCGTCGCCGCGTTGTTTCTGCAAGCCGATCAGGCTGGTCGTCGAAAGGGAATATTGAATGCCCTGTATTTTAGCGCGGCGGCATTCGTGATTACTTTCGTCGGTTACTACTACAGCTTTTATCTGGCGACGACGACGCTCGATTTCACACGGTTCATGCGCTGGATGACATCTTTTTCTCCGGACGGCGGTTTTAGTTTTAGCGCCTGGAATAATCTCTCATACACCGTGCGCGGACATGCGCGCCTCTTCTTCGGCGGAAGGTTCAATCTGCTCAGGGGGTTGATCAATCCCTTGATCGTAGTGTTGATAGCCGCTCTGGCGGCAGCCGTCTTGTTGCTGATCTTTCAGCTTATACGCAATTACAAAAAGCCGGACTTGCAGCGTGCGCGTGCGCTGATAAGCGATCTCAAGCACAAGCCTGTGGCGCTGCTATCGGCGTTGTGGATTCTGGTCTATTTAGTCTTTCTCTTTATATGGATGCCGCAGCATACTTTTTATAGACTGTTTTATCTTCCGGCGATCATCATTCTGGCGGGGCTCGTGCTGAGCTTTTATGAGGCGGCGCGCGCTGCTTCTACTACAGCGCCGCGCCGCAGGCAATATCGCCTGGCGCTGCTGGTGGCGGCGCTCACGCTTGCCAACTTTCTTTTTCTAATCTACCCGTACGCGCATGCGGAAAAATTTCCGCCGCTCGCCTTCGCTCTTGAGATGAACAGGGAATGGCCGC
>DATLMN010000267.1:0-9708 GCA_035537255.1 Pyrinomonadaceae bacterium
ACTATCTCCGGTCGCGTCGATTTATAGACTTCGAGCAGAAACGGTTTGTCGTCCGGAGCGGCGGCGCGCAGTGTGACATCAGGACTGGAATCAGCGGACATGCATTCTCTCTTTAGTCGGGCGGGAAATTTTGCGCGGACACGACCTCCAATATAAAACATCGATTCCGGATTCAACAAATCCGCCATCTGAAAAAGAGCTGCAAATAGAAAAAGGAGCGATCACACGTGACCGCTCCTGCGAAATATCCGAAAGCCCTTTGCCGATGATTAGAAGCTATAGACGCTTTTAGCCTCTCTCTTCTTTCATTCTTTTCCGCCGAGGGCATCCATCAACACGAACTGCTCGACCTTGATAGAGCGCTGAGGTTGGCCCACTGCGGCGGCGGCTTTGCGACTTACATGATTGCGCTGGCTCGGGGCGGCAGTGGCTCTGTTGTTGACGACGGCAGGCTGATAGCTGACGCTCCTTGATTGAGGGGCGCTGACTACGGCCTTGATAAACTGAGCGCTGCGCGGAGCAGCAGCAGCAGAAGGAGACTGTATCGCCTGTGCTTGCCGCATCGCTGCGTTCGCGTAGCCGTCCGAGACGCGCGCGACATCGCAGCGGGTCGGCGCGGCGGCCATCTTATTGCGCGGCGCTAAAAACGAGAATGCGCCGAACGCATATTTGTTGACGGAGTTCATAACGGTCGTATCGCCGTCACATTCCACGCAATCGTCCAGCCCGAACGCATGACCCAGCTCGTGCGTTAAGAGCATCCGCAGCATCGTCGTCTTATGCACGTTGCCTTTGATGTTGATCGTCGCTTTATTATAGAAACCACCGACGGACGACATAGAGAGGCGCGCAAAAGTTCCCTCAAGATCGCGCTTGCGCTTGACGACGATACAACTGGCGCAAGGCACGTTGCCGTTGTTGCCCATTGCAATCTCGCCGCCCATCTGTAGATCGATCCCCGTTCCAGAAGCGGGCAGCACGGACTGCCAGAGACGGATCGCCTCTTGAAAGGCGCTGATCTCTTGGGACGAAAATTCGCCGCGCGCGAACATGACCTTCAGCGCAGAGTTCGGCATCCAGCGCGCCCTGATGATCTCCGGCGCATTACGATTCTCTTCACAGACGGGAGCAGGCGTTGTCGGCGCTGTCCGCGCCTTCGTGCGCAGGCTCAGGGAAAAGCAGATCAATGCGAAAGCCAGTCCGACAAAGAGCAGTCTTGTGCAGACTTTGAAGTTGAAGGTGGAACGCAGGGTTGAACGGATTTGGCTGAGGGTGTCTTGACCGGGACGGGATGTATTTGTCAATTTTGTGAACCTCACTTCGGTAGCCGGACGATCTCTAATTTGAGACTCCAAGGCTTTGCGACGCCGCATCGCTGCGGGTGTGCCGTTAATCGGTGATGCCCACGCCTTAACTCTTTAAGGACGCGTGCTGGAACCGGCAGATCAAGCGCAGACTGCGCGAGACCCGCCATTATCGATAAGCAAAAGACTCTGCTGGTCGCGCATCACAATCAAGTGATCGCGCCCTCCAAGGCTCTTGTAATTTTTGGCTTAAGAGGTGCTTGAGCTGGTGAGACTCAAAAATCACCTTCGGGGCAGGAACGGGCAG
Source organism: Pyrinomonadaceae bacterium (assembly GCA_035537255.1). Lineage (GTDB taxonomy): Bacteria > Acidobacteriota > Blastocatellia > Pyrinomonadales > Pyrinomonadaceae > DASQYE01. The sequence continues at coordinate 1,612 of DATLMN010000267.1, forward strand.
ACGCGCCCGATACTTTATTTATAAAGATAAAAATAGGGTGTGTCAACAGCTTTGTTTGGTGAGGTGCGCGCGCCGTTTCAATTGAGCCGTAACTCAAACGGCTGCGGTATTTTCTCTATCACGAGCGTGAGTCCGCGCGGGCTTTCGACCGCCTCTTTGTGCGGCGTCTGGAAAAAGATCAAACCCTCGCGCTCTTCTGAAGGGCCGAGCGGCGTCTCTATATCCAGGGCATGAGCGCGAAACCTTTCCTCGAACTCTTTTCTTGATGAAGGATTATAGAGGGTGACTTCGTTGGCTTCGAGTATGCGCCCCACGGCCTGCTTAGCGGAGCGCATCTTCCAAACCTGTCCCGCCCCATCACGCACCAGAAAGCGAGCGCGTTTTAAAGGAAGCGGCGCTCCGCTTTCGTTTCTGATCTGGACGCGGACGGGCAGCAAGCCACCGAGCGGCAGATTGGCCTCGAAAAGGCGCTGGCTCTCTTCGTCGGTCAAGAGCGGCACGGCGCGCAAAATGATTCCACCCGCGCGCGCCTCGCCCGTCCGTTCGGGTAGTGGTGTTGCGACGCGCGGGCCGACCTTATAGAGCGAGTTGCCGCCGCATGCCGCCGTCAAGAACAGTAAGAAGAGCAGCAAGAACGATGCGGCCCAGCGCCGCCGCATCGCTTCATTAAAATATTTTCTCTTTTCGCTTAGCACTATGCGCGGCACTCTCTCACGCACACCGCGCGGCTGTCAATAAACGCTGCCTTGCTTGCCCTCTCAGGCGCGTCATGTTACCGTTTTCGCTTTCATCCGAGAGAGCTGTCAGCAGTTCAGTTTTCGCCCGTCCGACCGTTATGATCAGACCATTTCGCGGCAAGCACCCGCAAGTTTCTCCGACGGCCTTTATCGAAGAGAGCGCGCAGATCATCGGCGATGTTCATATCGGCGAACAATCTTCCGTCTGGTTCAACGCCGTCGTGCGCGGCGACGTTTTTTACGTGCGCATAGGCGACCGGACGAACATACAGGACGGCACGGTGATACACGTCTCGAACGGCACGCATGCCACGATCCTCGAAGACGAAGTGACGGTGGGCCACAATGTGACGCTCCACGGCTGTTACATTGAGAGAGGAAGCTTAGTCGGCATCGGCTCTGTTGTCATGGACGGCGTGAGAGTCGGCGCACAGTCTCTCGTCGCCGCAGGGTCGCTTCTCTCTCCGGGGACACAAGTTCCGCCGCGCTCGCTCGTGATGGGCCAACCGGCACGCGTCAAGCGCCCTTTGACTGATGAAGAGGTGAGCGGCCTAAATCGCTTCTGGCAAAATTACATCGAGCTGACGAGGATTTATAAAGAGGAGTAGCTCGGTCACATACGCTCTTCATTTGAGACCACAAGATTGAAGGAGACCAAAGAGGATGCCCATTGCCCTTAGAGTGTTTGCGATCTCTATATGCTTCATGGCCTGTGCGCTGACAGTCGCGGCGCAGGCTGCGGCGGGCGGCAACGACGCCGCTGCTGCTGCTTCGCTTAACCGGACTGCTTTGACTGTCCCGACGGCGCGCGTCTTAAACTCTACCGCTGCTCCTGTCCAGAACGATTCGCCTTACAGGTTAAAGAGGGGCGACAACGAATTCGGCGGGTGGGGCGGCATAGCCTTTAATGCGACGACCATCTTCGGCGGACTGCGCGACGACGAAGCAGATGATCGCAAGCTCGTCATCGCCGCTTTCCGTTACGGGCGCACGCTCGCGGCCAATAAGGATTTCGCCTTGCAGTACACGCTCGACGCCATTCCGCTCGCCATCGCCACGGGCAATATCGCAGAGACCACGACCGTCGTGACTCCTACTGGAACGGTTACGACGCACAGGCGCGAGACGGCTTACGGCGCAGGCTTGACGCCGCTCGGACTGCAACTGGATTTCGCCAACAGCTCTAAGGTGCATCCCTTCGTACATGTCGGCGGCGGCTTTCTGGTCTTCAACAAATCAGTCCCTTTGCCGGACGCAGGACAGTTCGCTTACGTCGGCGAGGGCAGCGCAGGTCTGCGCGTCTTTACTTCTGATCGGCGCGCCTGGAGCTTTGGCGTTCGTCTGCATCACATATCGAACGGCAATCGCGCGGGCGCGAATCGCGGTCTCAACGAATTTATCTTCTTCGCGGGCTTCTCCATCTTCAGGTAAATGGCAACGGTCAAGACACAACCGGCGCGCGGCATGCGCGATTTTCTGCCCACGGACGTGCGTCGGCGCGAGTACGTCATCAATGTGATTAAGGAGGTCTACGAGCGTTACGCTTTCGAGCCGCTGGAAACGCCCGCGGTCGAGAACATCGAAACCCTTTTGGGCAAGTACGGCGAAGAGGGCAATCAACTGATCTTCAAAATCCTCAAGCGCGGCGAGCATGAAAAGAGTGGTGAAGCAGACCTCGCGCTGCGCTACGATCTGACAGTCCCCTTAGCGCGCGTCGTCGCTCAATACAAAAACGAGCTGCCGAAGTTTTTCAAGCGTTATCAAATTCAACCCGTCTGGCGTGCTGATCGTCCGGCGCGCGGTCGCTTCAGAGAGTTTTACCAGTGCGACGTTGACGTGCTCGGCTCGCGCTCGATGACAGTCGAAGCGGAACTATGCGCGGCTGCGGGTGAAGCCCTGGCGAATCTGGGCTTTACTAATTTCACCATCCGGCTTAATCACAGACAGGCACTCACAGGTATCCTGGACGCTGCCGGTATCAAGGCTGAAATGCATGCGGATGCGCTCGTCGCTTTAGACAAGCTGGATAAGATCGGACGCGACGGCGTCGCCAAGGAGTTGACGGAGCGGGGCATAGCTGAATCGGTGGGCCAACGGCTTCTGGATTTTTTTGAGGCTCTCGCTTCGCTTGAGCACGCGGCGAAGTTTGTTGAAGGCGATCTCGTGGCGGGGAATCCCACGGAGGCTCTCAATACTGCTGTGCTCGGACGCATGCTTGAATTCGTCGGCGATCACGAAGCCGGAGCGCAGGGCATAGACGAATTGCGCTCGATCATCAAGTTCGCCGATGCTGCGGGCATTGGCCCGAAGATCAGGATCGACCCGAGTCTGGCGCGCGGCCTCTCTTATTACACGGGCACGATCATGGAGATCAACGTGCCTGACCTTGCGGGCAGTCTGGGCGGCGGCGGGCGTTACGATAATCTGGTCGGGATGTTTCTGGGTCAGGATGTTCCGGCCTGCGGTTTCTCTCTGGGATTGGAGCGTATCATCGTCGTCATGACGGAGCGCGAGATGTTTCCTCAAAACCTGATCGATGCCCCTGCTTCCGTGATGGTCACGATCTGGGACGAAATTTCAATCGCGGACTCCATCAGCCTCGCCAGCGAATTGCGCGCTCTGGGGCTCAAAGTCGATCTTTACCCGGAGGCGGACAAGCTTGGCAAGCAGTTCAAGTACGCTTCGTCGCGCGGGATAAACTTTGTCGCCGTCCTCGGCGAGGAAGAGCGCGCCGTCGGAGACGTGACACTCAAGGACATGCGCACTGGCGATCAGATGCGTCTGCCCAGAGAGCGCCTGGCCGCCACCGTGCAGGAAAAGATGAGCGGAGGTTAAACGTCATGGATGATGCAATCGGACGCAATTACCTGAACGATGCGCTCGCGAGTTTTCGCGACTATAAAAAGCTTGCCGAAAAAGCTTTCGGGCAATTGAAGGACGAAGAGTTCTTCGTCACGCTGGACGAAGAAGGCAACAGCGTCGGCGTGATTATGAAGCACATGTCCGGCAATATGATTTCGCGCTGGACGGATTTTCTAAATACGGACGGAGAAAAACCCGACCGCAATCGCGATATGGAGTTTGTGCTCGCGCCCGCGACGGCGAAAAAGGATTTGATAGAGCAGTGGGAGCGCGGTTGGGCACAGGTCTTTCAGGCCATAGAGCCTTTAGAGCCAAGCGACCTCGGCCGAACAATCTATATACGCGGCAAGGCGCACACGGTCGTCGAAGCGATCAACAGACAGTTGATGCATTACGCTCAGCACATAGGGCAGATTATTTTTCTCTCTAAACATTTGAGGTCGACACAGTGGCAGACCCTTAGCATCCCGCGCAACCGCAGCGCAGAGTTTAATGCTTACCTGTCCGAGACGCCGCAGACGGAAGAGACGGGCGAGGACGCGCGGCGCAGCCGCTTTGAAGAGGCGCAGGATTTCGTAAATTCTAAAACCGAGAGACAGTCTTAAAAGATGCTTGACGATCTGGGAAATCTTGAGCGCACGCACTCCTGCGGGAATCTGCGCGCAACGGATGTCGGACGCACAGTGACCCTGATGGGCTGGGTCGCGCGTCGCCGCGACTTTGGCCCGCTGACCTTTATAGACCTGCGCGACCGTGAAGGCATCACGCAGGTCGTCGTCAATGAAGAGAACGCGCCGGAAGCGCACGCCAAAACGAAGACGGCGCGCGGCGAATACGTCATCGCCGTCACGGGCGAAGTTGTCCTGCGCGAAGAGGGCCAGCGCAACCCCAAGATCACGACCGGCGAGGTGGAAGTCCGCGCGCGAGAAGTGCTCGTCCTCAACGATGCGCGCACGTTGCCGTTTCAGCTTGAGACCGTCACTTCGGACGCGCTCGCGAGCGAAGACCTGCGCTTAAAATATCGCTATCTTGATCTGCGCCGCCCGCAACTGCAAAAGAACCTGCGGCTACGCCATCGCGTGCTCGCGGAGATTCGCCGCTACATGGACGAGCAGGGCTTTACGGAGATCGAGACGCCGATCCTGATTAAGTCAACGCCCGAGGGCGCACGCGATTACATCGTGCCTTCGCGCATACAGCCGGGCAAATTCTTCGCCCTGCCGCAATCGCCGCAGCTCTTCAAGCAACTGTGCATGATCGCCGGGCTGGACAAGTATTTTCAGATCGCGCGCTGCTTTCGCGACGAGGATTTGAGGGCCGACCGCCAGCCCGAATTTACACAACTTGACTTGGAGATGAGCTTCGCTACGCTCGAACAGATTTACACTGTGACGGAAGGCATGTTCGCGCGCGTCTTTAAATTGATCGGCGTCGAACTGCCGTTGCCTTTCCCGCGCTTCTCTTACGCGGAGGTGCTGGCGCGCTACGGCTCTGACAAGCCAGACCTGCGCTTCGGGATGGAACTGCGTGATGTTGCGCCAGCACTCGCTGGAACTACTTTCGCGCCTTTCAGTGCGACGCTCTCAGCCGGTGGAGAGATCAAGGGCGTCGTCGTCGCGGGCGGCGCGCAGCTTTCGCGCAAAGTCCTGGACGAGTTGCAGGAGTTCGCGAAGCGTTACGGAGCGAGCGCGCTCAGTTGGATCAAGCTCGGTGATGAAGTGAGTTCTTCGCTTCTTAAGGCGCTCGGGCAGGAGACTGTGCAACGTGTGGCGGAAACGAGTGGAGCGACGAAGGGCGACGCCGTCCTCATCGTCGCGGGTAAGCCCAAAACTGTGGCGGCGAGCCTCGGCGCTTTGCGTAACGAGTTGGCGCGGCGCGAAAAGCTGATTCCGGAAAACGTCTACAGGCCGCTCTGGGTGACGGACTTTCCAATGTTCGAGTTTCACGAAGAGGACGGGCGTTACTATTCCATGCATCATCCGTTCACCTCGCCCGTCGATGAAGACTTGCCGCTCTTAAAGCGCGCGGTCGAAGAGGGCGAGACAGAGTTGCTCGGACGGATTCGCACGAAGGCTTACGATCCTGTCATCAACGGAGTGGAGATGGCGAGCGGCTCTATCCGTATTCATCGCCGCGACGTGCAGCGTCTGGTCTTCAAAGCGCTCGGCATGACGGAAGAAGAGGCGCGCTCGCGCTTCGGTTTTTTTCTGGACGCGTTGGAGTACGGCACGCCCCCGCACGGCGGCATCGCGCCCGGCATCGACAGACTGCTGATGGTGCTCGCGGGCACGGAAAATATTCGCGACGTGATCGCTTTCCCAAAGACCGCGTCGGCCACAGACCTGATGATCGACGCGCCCGGCGAAGTCGATCCGCGACAATTGGAAGAACTACGGCTTGTCATAAAGAAGGAAGAATAAAAGAACAGATGTTAGATGTCGGATGCTGGATGTCAGAAGAACTGATTTGACCAGCATCTGACATACGGCATCTGACATCTGCCTTGAAGGAGAGATTCAAACAGTGGACGAACTTTTGACGAAAGAAAATCTGGAATACCGAATGATGGCGCGAGAGATCGCGGACAAACATGTGCGCCCCGTCGCAGCCGAACTGGACAGGACGGCGGAGTATCCCTGGTCTGTCGTGCGCGCGTTGCAGGACGCTGGGCTGATGGGCGTGTGGATTCCCAAAGAGTACGGCGGGCGCGGCGGCGGCGTGATGAATCTGTGCATCGTCGTCGAAGAGTTATCAAAAGCCTGCGGCGGTGTGGGCGTGACCTATGCCGTTAATGCCCTGGCCTCTTTTCCGATCATCGTCGGCGGCACGGAAGAGCAGAAGCAGAAATACTTGCCTGACATCGCGCAGGGCAAGACATTGATGGCCTTCGGGCTCTCTGAAAAGGCCGCCGGCTCTGATGCCGGAAGTCTTAAGGCGCGTGCAGAGCTACGCGACGGATATTATGTCTTGAACGGCGATAAGAAGTGGAACACGAACGGCAATGCGGCGACGCTCTATTCCATCTTCTGCTCGACCAACCCGGACAGGGGCGGCAGGGGCGTCTCTGCTCTCTTAGTCGAGAAGGGCATGGAAGGTTTCGAGATAGGGAAAAAGGAAGACCTGATGGGCATCCGCTGCGTGCCGGTACACGAGCTTCATTTCCGCGACTGTCATGTGCCGCAGGAAAATCTGCTCGGCGGTAAAGAAGGCCACGGTTTTCGTCACGCGATGATGACGCTCGATCTGGCGAGGCCCGGTGTGGCGGCGCAGGCTTTAGGCTTGGCCCAGGGCGCGCTCGATCTGGCCGTCGACTATACGATGAAGCGCGAGCAGTTCGGTCAATCGGTCGCCTCTTTCCAGGGCATACAGTGGATGCTCGCGGACATGGCGACCAAGGTCGAAGCGGCGCGTCAGCTTGTCTACGCCTCTGCGCGCGCGATTGATGCGGGCGCGAAGAACGTCTCGAAGATGGCGGCGATGGGCAAAGTCTTTGCGACGGATGTAGCGATGTCCGTGACGACGGACGCGGTGCAGCTCTTCGGCGGCTACGGCTATTGCAAGGATTACCCGATTGAGAAATATATGCGTGACGCCAAGATCACGCAGATTTACGAAGGCACGAATCAGATTCAGCGTCTGGTGATCGGTCGCAGCCTGATCAAAGAAGCTGCGGCCGCCGGAGGGACATCTCAGGCGCGAGCCGCAACTGAAGCTTAAAGGCACAAGCCCGCTGTAAATAAGAGTCTCGGACAACATCGAAGCGTCGAAATAGTCGAAGCAGATTCAAACAGGGATGGACAGAGATTGTCAGGATAAAGAAAAGGAAGAAAGCATTCGTGCTTTAAATCCGAAATTTAAAAGCTCAACTCACTTGGCTGAGCTTTGCTTTTATCCTGACAATCTCTGTCCATCCCTGTTAATTCTTCTCCCGCTGGACTAAATGACATTAGAGAGATGATTACGCTCAAGCGCGCACACCTTGAGGAGATGTATGCGCACGCGCGCGAGGCCGCGCCGGAGGAGTGCTGCGGGCTCGTCGGCGGCACAATCGAGACGGGACACGCGCGAACCGTTTATCGCCTGCGCAATACCGCCGCTGACCGGCGAGTCGCTTACGAAGCCGCCCCGCAGGAACTGTTCGCCGCGCAGCGCAGTATGCGAGAGCGCGACGAGCAACTTCTCGCCATTTATCATTCACACCCGCGCTCAAGCGATCCCGTGCCGTCGGAAAGGGACGTGCGCCTGGCCTATTATCCGGCGGCGATTTATCTTATTATTGGCCTGGACGAAGAGGACGCAAGGCTTCGCGCTTTCAGGCTGTTGGAGCGCGAAGGACACTGGGAGCGAATCGAGTACGCGATTGCCGCAGGTTGAGAATCGTTGAACCAAACACGAGAGCCCTTCGTAGAAAGTGTTTGTGATGGCTGAAAAGAGTAAATACGACACCAACCCGCTCGATCAGGATTACGCGCGGCGCACAGAAGATGTCTGGGGCGCG
>DATLMN010000268.1:0-13608 GCA_035537255.1 Pyrinomonadaceae bacterium
AGGCAATGACTGGAAAATAGACCTGCCCAAAGCCCGGTAGGGGGCTTTTAAACAATAGCGAATCGTCAAAGCAGAAATTAATCCCTGAAGTTGAAATCAGCCGAACGGATAAACCGGAGTTAGAGCGTCTGAGCCATTGAGTTGGCTGCTTCCTTTGAAGAGATGACGGGTATGATCTCGAACTCCACTAAATCCTGCCAGCGAGAGACCCACTCCTCAAACAAGCGCTGATCTTCGCATTCCATCAACTGAAAGCATCGCTCAAACGCAGCGTCCGTCCAGCTTTCGATGTACGTCAACCCTTCAGGCAACATTCGCCCGCGCTCTTGAAATCTGCGATACACCGCTCTAGCATCACCGTTCCTGAAGCGCTCGATAACCATGAAAAGCATGCGCTCTCCTTCTAATTGACGAAGCGGCGCAGTTGGACGCTGATGGCAAAGCCGATGGCGATAAAGGTGGCGAGTACGGAGGAGAGCCCCGCGCTCATCAGTGGAAGGGGCACGCCGATGACGGGCAGCATGCCTAGCGCCATGCCAATGTTGATGAAGAGCTGAAAGGCCAAGCCGCCGACAATCGCCATGATGACGAGCATTCCTGTGCGGTCGGGCGCGCGCCGCGCCCCCGCGATCAGACGCGAGAGCAACAGAGCATAGGCCACCAGCAACAGGATTGAACCGGCAAAGCCTGTGGTCTCCGCCGTCACGGCGAAGATAAAATCGGTGTGCGGCTCTGGCAGAAATTTCAGACGGCTCTGCGAATACTCGCTCGATGCGCGCGTGCCCGTCGCTCCGCCTTTGCCGACGGTGAGGATTGATTGCCACGTGTGATAACCGAAGCCGCGCCGGTCTGCGTTCTCAGGATCGAGAATAACGTTGATGCGTTCCTGCTGATAGTTCTTGATCTTGCCGGTCTTGACCCCGACCGTGTAAGCGAGCGGCACGGCGACGATGCTCAAAAGCAGCGCGGCAACGACGACCCACATTCGCACGGATGAGAGAAACAACACGACGGCCAGAAGCGGAAAGTATGTCAGCGTTTGCCCGGGGTCTGGCTCAAGCAGAATGAGGCCCACGGGCAGGGCCAAGATACCAATGCCGACCAGCATCTCTTTCCACTGCAAAGGGCCATGGCGATGCTTGCCGAAGAAATAAGAGAGCATCAGCACCGTGGGTATTTTGACGAACTCGGAGGGCTGAAATTGTCCGAGGCCCGGCAGCTTGATCCAGCAGCGCTGCCCGTTGATCTTCATCCCTATGCCCGGAATCAGCACGATCACCAGTAGCATGAGGCCGAAGATGTAAAAGGCCGGCGCGAACCGCACGAGCTTGCGATAGTCCGTGAAAGAGACGGCGAGCATCGTCACGAGCGCGACGCCTAAACCTATAAGTTGCTTCTGCGCATAACTCTCTGTCGGCTGCGCATTGTGAATCTGCCACGTGCCGAACAGCACTATGCCCACAGCCAGCACGGCCAGAAACCAGTCGAAATCGCGGACGTTGCGTCGTTCTAAGATTGCTGACATATCAAATTCAGTGACAAGTGGGGAGTGATGAGTAATGAGTGACGAGTAAGACGAGGGACAAGTTAAGAGCTTTTCCTTGACTGTTCCTCGTGCTTGTTAATGCTTTAAAGCGATCTGCTCAGCTCCGGGCGGCTCTTCGTGCCGCGTCTTGCGATAATACTCGTCGTAGATGGCGCGCACGGCGGGAGCGGCGTGAGTTCCGCCGAAGCCGACGTTTTCGATCAGGGCCAGCACGGAGATTTCCGGTTTATAGGCGGGCGCGTAAGAGACGAACCAAGCGTGGTCTTTGTTCTCGCCGGTATCTTTGCCTAGACCTACGACCTGCGCCGTGCCAGTCTTGCCTGCAATCTCAAAACCAGCCATACGGATGCGCGCCGCCGTGCCCGGGCCATTGACCACGCCCCACATTCCCTCTACGACAAAGTGATGCTGGTCTTCCGGGATAGGGATGATCTTCGGCGCTGGATGCGCAAACGTGTGCGCGGGTCGCGCGGGGAATGGGCCAACCTCCGAGACCTCTCTTGCTTCTTTCAAAAGGTGCGGAACGTAGAGCTTGCCGCCCACGCCTATGCTCGCAATCGCTCGTATGAGAGAAATCGGCGTGACAATGTCGTAGACCTGCCCGAACGAAGCGTAGACCGTATCAATATCTTTCCACTCAGGATCACCTGGATTAAAGCGGCGCTTGAAATCTGGCGACGGCGTCCAGCTCAGCACCTCATGCGGCAGGTCAATGCCCGAGCGCTTGTTGAACTCGAACTCGTCGACCATCTCCATAATGCCGTTGATGGTCATCTTCAGTCCCAGACGATAGAAGTAGCCGTCGCAGGATTTCGTAATCGCCATGCGCAGCTCCGGCGAGCCGTGGTTGCCCATACAGCGCGTGAATTTGTTGCCGATGGTGATACCACCGCCGCACACCAGATTCGAGTTGTCGATGGTAATCGCGCCCTGCTGTAGCCCTGCCACGGCCATGGGTATCTTCCAGGTTGAGCCGGGCGGGTAGCGTCCCTGTATGGCGCGATTGACAAGCGGTGTGCGCGGGTCTGATTTGAGCGCAGCGTATTCCGCGCGTCCCTCTTTGGAAGAGATGCGCTGCGAGAAGAGGTTCGGATCATAGGTCGGGTACGAGGCCAGAACTATGACCTCGCCGTTGTTCGGATCCATCGAGATGATCACGCCGCGTTTGGAGGGCGAGTTGCGCAAGCGGTCTTCGGCGACCATCTGTAGGTCAAGGTCTATGCTGGTGACGATGTCCTGTCCGGGCTGCGGCTCTATGCGCTCGATCTCGCTCTGTATATGACCGCGACTGTCTACGACTACTTTGCGATAGCCGTCTCGCCCGCGCAGGTAATCGTCATAGACGGCCTCAAGGCCCTCTTTGCCGATGATGTCGCCAGGCTTGTAGTTGTTATCCTTATAACGCGGCTGCTCCAACTGCTCTGGGCTGATCTCGCCGACGTAGCCCAGGACATGCGCGAGCACGCCGTTCTCAGGATAGCGGCGTTGCGGCGCGGGCTCTACGCGCAGCTCCGGAAATTCCAGCGCGTGCGCCTCGACCCAGGCGATGTCAGCTTGATCTGCGTTCTCCTTGACGCGTATGGACTCGAAGGCGGGCTGTGATTTGACCTCGTCGAAACGCTCGCGCAGGAAATCCTGATCGACGGCGAGCCCGGCGGCGAGCGGTTTGATAAGCGCGTTAAAGTCTTTGCCCTTCATGTCCTCGCGCGAGAGGATGACGTTGTAGATCGGGCGCGAGTCGACGAGCAGCTTGCCGTTGCGGTCAAAGATCACGCCGCGCGGCGCGGGAATCGGCAGCAGGCGTATGCGCTGGTTCTCTGCGCGTTCGGCGTAATAAGTGCCGTTGACGATCTGCAACACGTAGAGGCGCACAGCCAGCACCGCGAGCAACAGCACCACGAGCACCTGTATGATGCGCAGCCTCACACGCAGATTTTGTGAATCATCCTCGAATTTCATGATGACAAGTTTTCAGTTTTTAGTTTTCAGTTCTCAGTTAGCTGACCTGTCCGTCGCTGACTGGCTCAACCAATACCTGACCCAGACACATTATACTCATAAAACCGTTCAAGCAGTTACAACTGAAAACTAAAAACTGGTAACTGCTTTCACCTTCTCCTTAGGCCGCCACCGCCGCCGACGCGACGCGCGACGCGCCGACGCCAGGCAAACTGACGACGCTGGCGCGCGCGGTCGCTAAAGAAAGTGTCCAGCACGTAGAGAATCAGAGTGCCCGCGACGGTCGTCCCGATCAGCTTGAAGGACGCTGTCTCGGCAAAGGGTTTGAGAGAGGGCTGGCTGAGCATGCGGTGAAGTAGAACAAAGACGACGGAATCCAAAAGGGCTGCTCCGGCTAAGACCGGGATTCTCACCAGAGGATTGTCCAGCATAACGCGCGTCGCCAGCGAAGCGATCAGGTAGGCTACCAGGGTCTTAGAGAATCCGCCCGCCCCCAGCAGTCCGCCGCCGCTCAAAGCATCCATCGCGAGCCCCGCGACCGCGCCGATCACAAGCGCTTGAAGCGGGTCGCGCTGCAAGGCGAAATAGACGACGACGATCAGGGGCAGGTCAATGTAGACAAAAGGCGGCCAGATGGCCGGCAGCGATGATTGCAGAACGACAGCCAGCGCAAGGACGAGAGCGATTTTCAGTTGACGCATTATAAAAACAGTGATGAGTGACAAGTTGTGAGTGACGAGTTAAAAGCTTTGCTTCCTCAGCTTGTCACTCGTCACTCACAACTTGTCACTGCTTTTTAACATTGGGCAGCGCCTGGTCAGGCGCGACGCGCTGCGGCGGCTTGTATTGCAGCACCGCGACCTCTTGCAAAGCGTTGAGCCGCGCGCTCGGCCTGATACGAATGACGTGCGGGACTGTGGCCGATCCCTTTTTAACGTCTACGACTTCGCCGACGTTGAGCCCCGAAGGGTAAATACCATCCTGTCCCGTCGTCAAAACATAGTCGCCCACATTGACCTCTTCGAGACCGGAGACGTAGCGCATCTCTACAAGCCCGTTAAGACCTAAGCCACGGACTGAGCCGAGCGCGTTGGATTGGCCCAGTTGGCCCACGACCGCGCCCGCCGCCGCCTTTTCGTCCGTGATGAGCATCACCTCCGCCGTCCACGGACTGGTCGCCACGACGCGTCCGACGATGCCCGAAGGCGTCACCACGGGCATGTTGTTTTCGATCCCGGACATACGCCCGCGATCAATCGTCACAGTATCGAACCAGAGCGAAGGGTCGCGCGCGATGACGCTCGCAGTGACAACCCCGTAAGGGCTCTTCTCTTTAAAATCTAGCAGTGCCTTGAGACGCGCATTCTCGTCAATGGCCGTGCGTGACTGCGACAGCTCAATCTGCATCTCCTCTACGCGAGTCCTGAGCTGCTCGTTTTCCGACGCGGCGTTCTTCAGGTTGATGAGGCGCTGGACAAAGCCGACGCTTGCTCCGCCCGCGCCAGTCGTGACACGCTGGAAAGGCGAAACGAGAGCCTGCGCCCAGACGCGTATCACGCGCTGCTTGGTCACAGTGTCACGCGCGTCATAAGACATCAGCGCCAGATTCAGAAAGAGCAGTCCGACGAGCCACCAGGGGGCTCGCTGCCTGATCTCCCTTTGTGTACGCATCACTGCCATAAAATTCAGAGGTCGGGTGCTAGATGTTAGATGTCAGTGAAATGCTTTAACCAGCATCTGACATCCAATATCTAACATCTGCTTTTACGTTCCACTCGTGAGCGTGTTGTCCCACTTAACGCGCTTCAACAGATTAAAGTCGGAGAGCATCTTGCCTGTGCCGAGCACGACTGATGAGAGCGGGTCGTCCGCCAGAGAGACGGGCAGTCCTGTCTCAATCGAGAGGCGGCGATCCAGATTTTTCAGAAGCGCGCCGCCGCCCGTCAGCACAATCCCGCGCTCGACGATGTCTGCGGAAAGCTCCGGCGGCGTTCTTTCCAGCGCGACGCGCACGGCGTTGACGATGGTCGCAACCGAATCCGACAGCGCCTCTCTGACCTCTTCGTCCGTGATCGTAATGGTTTTGGGAATACCTTCGATCAGATTTCGCCCGCGTACTTCCATCGTCAAAACTTCGTCCAGGGGAAAGCCAGAGCCAAGCTCGATCTTGATCGCTTCGGCTGTGCGCTCGCCGATCAAGAGGTTGTACTTGCGCTTGATGTACTGCGTGATGGCCTCGTCCATCTCGTTTCCGGCGACGCGCACGGCGCGTGAATAGACGATGCCGGAAAGAGATATGACCGCGATGTCCGTTGTGCCGCCGCCGATGTCTACGACCATGTTGCCGTGCGGCTCTGTGATCGGAAGGCCAGCGCCGATGGCTGCGGCCATCGCTTCCTCTACGAGATAGACTTCGGAGGCCTTGGCGCGGTACGCGGAGTCTTCGACCGCGCGGCGCTCGACCTGCGTGATCTCAGAGGGGATGCCTATGACGACGCGCGGGCTGACCCACGTCTTGCCGTTGTGCGCCTTGCGTATGAAGTGTTGGAGCATCTTTTCCGTGACTTCAAAGTTGGCGATGACGCCGTCTTTCATCGGGCGTATGGCGACGATATTGCCGGGCGTGCGGCCCAACATCTCTTTCGCGTCACGACCGACGGCTTCGACGGCGTTGGTGATCTTGTTGATCGCCACGATTGACGGCTCGGAGACGACGATGCCGCGCCCCTTTGCATAAACGAGCGTGTTGGCTGTGCCCAGGTCGATTGCCAAGTCGCTGGAGAAAAGACTAAAGACTGATTTAAAGGCCATTTATGTGTCCATATTCTGTTGAATGTTAGATACGCCTGGGGGGATGAGCCGTTGGCGCACGACGGCCTCGCCGCGAAGGGTAGGGTCGGGTGCGCAGATGTCAGACGGACGCTCACCGCACAGAGCGAACTCCTTAATGTACACCGAAGTAAGACGATTTGCTATTGCAGAATCGTTATTTTCTTAAAAAGTTGAGGGAAGAGGTTGCGTTGCGACGCGGATACAGTTCTTGTTGGCCGCCTTGGCCTCGTACATGGCCCGATCCGCGCAGGCGATCAGTTGTTGCGGCGATTGCGCGTGCTGCGGGAAAGCCGCCACGCCGAAGCTCGCCGTCAGCCTCAAAGTAAGAGAGCGCCCGCCGTGAAATTCGTGCCGCGAGATACGGTCACGCACACGCTCGGCCACCAGCCATGCCTGCTCTATGCCGCTTTCCGGCAGAATAATGACGAACTCGTCGCCGCCGTAACGCGCCACTATATCCGTATCGCGCACGGAGGAGAGAATGACCGCCGCCATCTCCATCAGCACATGAGAGCCGACCAGATGACCGTGGCGGTCGTTGATGGCCTTGAAATCGTCCAGGTCAAGAAAGAAAGCTGCGACCGTCGAGCCGTAACGCCTTGCGCGCTTGATCTCGCTTAAAAGAAACTGTCGCAGGAAACGCGCGTTGTGCAGCTTCGTCAGATCGTCCGTGAGCGACAGACGCTCTGCTTCGCTGATACGCACAGAGTTTGAGAGCGCCGAAGCAATTGGGAGAGCGAGCGCGCCCAAGAGCGACGCCTCGGTTTTAGCAAAGAGACGTGCGCCCTCGCCCTCGCGCACGGCTTCCAGGACACCCATGACGCGATCACCGCCGACAAGCGGCACGGCCAGAAAGCGAGCGTCACGCTCTCTTTTCCTGACCGTCTCGGCGCTGGCGACCGCCTCGCGCGCGGCCTTTGATTCCGCGCCAGAGAGAATAAGCGCGTCGCCCATCAGCGCGCGCCGCCAATCCTTTTCCGACAGCGAGCGAGAGCTTTCTGTCAGCCCACGCGCCGCCAGCGGCTCAAGCTTATCAGCGTCACCGCCGCTCGCTTCCGAAGTCAAATAGATGGCCCAGCGATGAGCGTGTATCAGCGGAGCGAGCCCAGCCAGCGCCGTCTGCGCAGCGCTCTTTTGATCTGCGGCGAAATGCAGGGATGCGACCAGCTCGAATGCTGCGCGCAGCGTACGCGTCGGCAGGTTATCGGGCAGCAGCAGGGATGCCGCGCCGGTAATACTCTCTTCAACGCCTTCGGGTCGCGTTAACTCGCCAGTCATTCCGCGCTCTTCCAACTCGCGCAGCAGCGCGGGCAATTGCGCCGGGCTCGCGGCGACGGCCTTGAATCCCATACGCTTGAGCGCCGCGTCGTCGAAAGAGGTGCGGGGCATCGCTGCCGCCGCGCCATGACCGTTCCCGTAATGGCGACAGGCCACGAGCGGCAACTCAGGCCAGCGAAGCGCGGCACGCTCGACCGCAGCATAAAGCTCCATCGTGTTTGATTCGGCGGCCACCTCATAAAGCACTGCCAGAGGCGCAGAGCCGTTAGTCCCGATGACGTGCGTGTCCGGGCTCTGCTCGGCACTGATGCAGATCTCTATGCCGGCTTCGCGCAGCGCGCCGCACAGCGCCGTTGCGGGCGCTTGAGGCGTATCGGCCATCAATATTACTTGCTTGGACATAGAGCCTTTGTTGACTACTTACGCTGGTGCGCCGTCGCGCCCGTGCTGAAAGGAATACGGTACTGCTCGCTGTTGCCCTGCGGGTCTTGCGCTTCCAATAGAACGTCACGCGCGCCTGCGGGGATGAAGATTTGAATCTGGAATGATCCGTCGTGGGCCGAGAGCGTCTCGCGCCCGAGGATGCGTATGGTCGTGCCGCGCGGCGCACGCCCGCGCAGGATATAGACGTTGCCGCCTATGAAATCGAAAGAGACATCCGAGACGGCGACGCGCTCGTTCGTGCCCGCAGGCGAGACGATAAATTTCTGCGGCTCGCACCAATCGCTCGTCTGTCCTGAGGACGCAGTGGCTCTCACGCGCCAGAAATAATCGCCGGGCCTTAGATCGCTGGCATTAAATTCCGTGGCGATTAACTGGTCGCGCTCTATAACGCGCCCCGCCGCAACGAAGAAGGGCGAGGTCGCGACCTCTACGCGATAGTGCGCGGGCGTGCCGGATTCAGGACGCTGCCAGCGCAGAGAGACATTGGCCGCACCTGTCGTGCTGGCCTGGACTCTTTCCAGATTACGCGGCGCGACGGGCGGAGGAACATCCAGCAGACGCTCGCGGCGCGCCAGTGTGCCCGATTGATTGATCGAGAGATATTCGCCGTTGCGGACAGTGGTCTTCTCGCCGTTGGCCGTAGTGGTTTCGATCTGGCCTGTGGCGACGCGAATCTCTTCTGTCTTGTCCGCATTGACGCCGAAGCTCGCGCCCGTCTCGCCGGCCAGACGGTTCTCCGTCTGCCTGGTCTCGACGACGTTCGAAGCGCCTTCCGGCTGCTGCTCTGTGCGAACATTGATCTGGCCGGTGTCGACAGAGACTCGCACCTGCGTCCGCTGTTCGCCTTCGGCCTTGGTGTTCTCGCGTATGATGACTGTGCTGTTGGGGCGTATGACTAAGGTCGAGCCGTCGGCCAAGGTAACGCGCGCGCGCCCGTCCGTCTGCGTCTGGACTGTGTCGCCCGGATAAAGCTGCGTCTGGCTGCTGGCGGCCAGCGTCTCGCGCGTCGAGGCGCGAATCACGCGCACGTCGCCCTCAAAGGAGATAAAACGCGCTCCGGCGGGAGCATCCGTGACGGTCGCGCTCGTCTTAAAAGGGCTGCCGTGCTTCCACAGGTAAAAGCCCACACCTCCGCCCAGCGTGCTCAGCACGACCAGCGTAATGAGAATGTAGATTTGCCGCTTCTCGATAATCCACCAGTCGAGATCGAAGCGACTGTTCCTGATAGCCATAATTTGTAGAGAGGTAAAGCCAGAGGATCAGTGGGGCGAGAACATTTTGGTCAGCGAAGGCCGGGCGCAATGCGCCGAAATCAAGACCGTTCGGGAGTGAAAACCTGAGACAAGCGGGGCGCTTAGAGGCTTCCCTCCCTAGCTAGAGAAGTTAACACAGGGCGTTGATCGGTTCAAGCATCTTTTTATAGGAAATTGCCCGGAAGCATAATAGCTTCCGGGCAATCCTCTTTTTCGCATGGAGCTTGCAACTAAGGCGCGGAGACCAAAAACACATCCCAGGCCCAACGTCCGGCTTTGACTTGCCAGGCATCGTCTACCTTGGCACGATACCGGAACCGATTACCGTATTCGTCAACCCGCCGCGATTCCTTGTAGTCGAAATGCAAGGTCGTGATGCCAAGCGACGCGAGACTATGTAGCTCCTCCGGTTCTGACACTCCGTTGTGATTGCTGTCCTGCCACAAACGCAAAGAAGCGAAGACCGGATCGTCGCTATTTATCAGCCCATCGCCATTGCCGCCCTTATCAACCCTATCGAACCAAGCCAGCGCACTGAAGCCGTTTGGCATAGGCGACCAGTCCTGCCAGGTGAAGTTACCGAACAACTCGCTGCCGTTGTCAATCGTGCCGTTGCCGTTGCGGTCGAGAGAGAGCCAGGCGTCGTCTGAACCTGCGGCAGTCCAGGCGATAGTTTCGGCCTCGTGGTTGTTGTTGAGATCGAACGCGACGCCGTTATGGGCGTCAGTCAGAACAAAGCCGTCGCCGTTGAGATCAATGAGGATGGGAGAAGAGCTGCCGCAGGCAGGAGTATTCCAGCACTGGTCAGCCGTGAGGTCTGCGAGGCAGGTGCCTCCCGGGCCTCCCTCGCACAGCGTTCCTCCTCCGCCTCCTACAAGTGGGTATCGTGTATCTCTGACCCTTTGATTATCACAAGAGGTTGGGGCTTGGAGACCGGGGCGAGAAGTCCCGAGAACGCGGTTATTAAAGTCCGAGCAACTTCCTATACAAGTTGGTGGGCCCATAATTGAGCTACCGGAGGGGCAACTGTCACAATCGCCTAAACCGAATGTCTCACCTATCTCATGCACCACCATACCTATGGTTGTGTCTGCCCTAGTAACAGTTGTATCTATGACGATGTCGGCATTCAAAGTAGTGCCATTATCATGACTCGTTCTGTTGCTTGCCCCATTGTTCGTCTCACCTTTAGTAACGTATATTTGATTTCTCGTGCCTATGGTATTCAAGACGCCGGTTGTAAATGTGAAAGTCACACCGGAATTATTAGCACCGTTTTCGTTTTGCCAGTTTATAAATGCCTGTCTGACGGCCTCAAATTGAGGTGAGCCGGGGGGATTTGCTCTGGATTGATAGTCACCGTAACCTGACTACCCTGCGGCCACGAGGCCCCATTAGTCCCTTCGCGGATTGGTGGGGTTCGACAAGGAGGCTCTTCTGCTCCAACATAGAATTGCACTGACAACGCGATTAAGGCCGATATTAGGAGGCCGAGCGCACCGGGTATACACGATGACGTGAGGTTTTTCGTTTTCATGTTCCTTCTGTTCTTACTTGGTCGATGATGAGTTGGTAGTTAACCTCTCTCGTAACTCGCTCAAGAATGATGCTTCATCGACGTTCTTATAAGATTTGGTATAAGGAAGGTCATCTAACGGGAGAACCTTGCTCTGCTGTAGCTCGTAGCCTGTCAAAATATGGAAGCCTTGTTCATTATCCGATGTAAGGAAAAGTATATATCGGCGTCCAAGGCGGGGCATTCTTAGCCTATCAAGGCTAAAGCGTTGGATACGCCCGGATGGAAAGCGCACACGACCACCTTCACGCTCAGCCTCGACCGTTCCGCCACTCACTAACGAGTAACCCCCAGCGTTTTTAAACACCTCATCTATATGGATAGTAAATTCTGAGTAGATGCCGGTCTTATCGTTGGACAGGTAAGCTTCTGCCGCGATTATTTCACCAATAATTATGGCGGTGCTTTGCATTACCGGGAAAGCAGGGATCGTTAGGTCTGCTACATCGCCCAGCGCTGTAACCCCTGCGTTGTCAGATGGGTCAACTTTCAAACGCGAGCGATCATATTTTTTACCTTTAGCCTCTCTCTTAGCGCGCTTTTCTGCATCGGTTGGCTTCGGGGCTGCATAATTCGCAATGGGCCATTCAGTCTCATCCAACATTGGTCGCCGATTATCCGGTGCGCCCGCTTGATTCCGGCTACGCAAAGCCGGAATCGCACTCGATGCTAGCACGACGAGCACGACGCAAAGAAAAAGGAATTTCCTATACATTTGCATGGGACATCTCTAATGAGTACCTGAGCAGTGGTGAGGCACTTACGATTATCAGCAGCCTGATAACAGCAGTGGAGCCTAAAGTGCCGTAAGTATCTTCATCGGCATTTTGATTGTCAACCCTACAGCGCCCGCCCGTTTCAGGTCGAAGATATCGGCAGACTGCGCAGAACAGGCTTCCTCGGATTTAGCGGCGCTCGCCCGTTCCCGTCATCTCTTTGTCTGTGTTCTCGACATCCTCGAAGGGGCGTCCGAAGTCCGGCGGGAGGTCTACGTCAATATCGCGTTCGATGTGGCGCGGCCAGACCAGCGATGCAGCGACAGAGCCCAGGAGCACGACGGCCACGACTCCGAGCGAGATTCCTATCGGAATATGTATGCCGGCGGAGACGATCAGCATCTTTGCGCCGATAAAGGTGAGCACGATGGCGAGGCCGATCTTGAGGTAATGAAATTTCTCGACCACTCCGGCCAGCAAGAAATAGAGCGAGCGCAGGCCAAGGATAGCGAAGACGTTCGACGTATAAACGATAAAAGTATCCGTCGTGATGGCGAAGATGGCCGGGATTGAGTCGACGGCGAAGATCAAATCCGTGACTTCGACGATGATTAGCACGAGCAGCAGCAGAGTGCCGCTGCGCCGCCCGTCGACGCGCGTAAAGAAGTTTTCGCCCTCATAATGCTTCGTCATCGGCACATATCGCGTCACGAGCCGCACGACAGGATTCTGCTCAGGGTGAATCTCTGTCTCCTCCTGCCGGAACATCTTGATACCCGTGTAGATGAGAAATGCGCCGAAGATATAGATGATCCAGTTGAAGTTGCGTATCAGCGCCGCTCCCAAAAAGATCATCGCGGCGCGCATGATGAGCGCACCCAGCACGCCCCAGAACAGAACCCTGTGCTGGTACTTACTAGGAACTTTGAAGTAAGAGAAGATCAGCAGGATAACGAAGAGGTTATCGACCGAGAGAGATTTTTCGATCAGGTAGCCGGTGATATATTCCAGCCCCTTTTGATTACCCAGATGCCAGAAGACGCCTGCGCCGAACAGCAGGGCGAGCGTCATCCAGACCACGCTCCAGATCGTCGCCTCCTTGTAAGTGATAGCGTGCGCCTTACGATTAAAGACCCCCAGGTCTATAAAGAGCATGATGAGGATAAAGACGTTGAAGCCCACCCATGCCCAGACCGAATGATCCATCTCTATCATGTTCATTGTGGGAATAACATAACACCCGCGCCCGCACGCAATCAACTGAGTGTCCGAGAGATGCTGTAGACATCCGAGTCTTGGTCGGAGTCGGTTTAGGAACTAGAAAAAATTTGTGGAACAGAGATAGCTTATGCGGCGCACTGCTCTAGGACGGCGATCATCGGCCCATAATCCTGACTGAAGCCGGCAACGCAGGCACGCAAGTACTCGTCCGCATTCGTCAAAGTCCAGTTGAAGAGATCGCCACGGGTGCGTGCGGATAAGACATCTATATAAAACCTGATCGCGCGTCCGTTACCTTCGCGGAAGGGATGTACCGCGTTGACCTCGCATATATAGTAGGCGGCGCGCTCTATAAATGTATCCAGGTCGAGCCCGCTGAGCCAAAGCTCATCTTCCAGTTCGGTAAAGATGGCATTCATCGTGTGGTCGATGTTCCGGGGCGGACAGAATGGAGTGCCGCCTTTGGAAATACCCACCGTGCGCGGGCGACCGGTCCACACAAACAGAGGGCTGAACATCATGTGGTGCAGGTAATAGAAGAAGGGAAGATCAGGAATGAGGCTCTCGTCGAACGGACTGAATATACGTTCGTAGGCCGCAAGCTGTAGTTCTGTCTCTCGCTCAAGCAGTTCTTTTGGGTCTCGAATGTCTTCGAGGTTGATGAGAACGGAGGTGGCTGGGTAATACTCGTCCTCAGGATTGCCGGTGGTGTCGTAGCGGTCAGTCATGACCGGGATCAGCGTTTAGCAGTGGATTTGGGCTTTGTCTCGGTTCGTGAGACCT
>DATLMN010000269.1:0-7942 GCA_035537255.1 Pyrinomonadaceae bacterium
GGCCGCCGGAAAATCTAGGAAAGTAACCTTCCTCACGGATGTCACGATCAATGGAACTGTCGTCAAGAAAGGCACGTACCAGGTGACGTTTGATGAGAAGACCGGCGACTTGACCATCATGGATAAGAAAACGGTCGTCGCAAAGGCCAACGCCCGCATGGAGAAGTTCGCCGGAGTCCCCGGAACCGTTTACGTGACCGAGAGCAACAAAGAGCTGGTCAGCATCGTCTTCAACAATAATCAGGCGACGCTCGGCGGCGGCGGCAACTCGTCCAACTCTGCCCAGTAAAATCTTTTCCCCTTAAAGAGAGAGTGCGCGCCCTGCGCAATTGATATGCAAGCAGGGCGCGCTCTCTTTATTGAAATATGAATTCGCGCGACCGACCTTTCCTTTTATTAAGGAAGAGGACGGAAGCTTTAAGTGTACTCCTGTCGTCGCAGAACTATTTTTTCCATGATGTTCTGTCAGGTCGCAGCGTCTCTAGCCCTTCCGCGCACTTCATCAACTACTTATCCCGGAACACCTCTTAACCATAAGGCCAGATGTTTGAGATAAAAATTATTCTGAATAATCCAGTTGTACGTCGTCGGGTATGCGCGATAGACGGGGCGTGAAAAACGATAGTACTTGGCGCTTTGCTCATACGATGCTCCGGCCATGTTATATGCCGTGTCGTAAGATTTCCATGCTCCGTTCTGACGTACTTCGAGGATTGTGGGATGGCTCATCTCGTCATCGCCGACGAGATCGACCAGCCTTGTCTCGTATCCCAGCTCATGATTGATGGTCGCCAACAGAATAGCGCCCTCGTCACACCACAAATACTTTCTTTGCGTCAGCATGTACCTGGGCGTCAGCCCGCTGATCGTCTTCATCTCCGGTGGGGGCGGATAGACGACCTGGCTCTCGACAAATGCGAATGCTTCCTCGGGCGTCGTGATACGGTTTGAGCGGATCAACCGTTTGAAGAAGAGGTCGTCGCTCAACAGGTAACCGCCGACGACGAAGACGACGAAAAGGCCGACCGCGAAAATCACTTTTAATTTGTGTCGCTTCAAAAACATGATGGGTGCAAAAGCGGTCTCTGTGCTGTTGGCCTCTAATGCGCTCTGGCAGACCTGCGCGCGAGAAGCGCGATGGGCAGACCTATGAAAAGGATGTGGATCATCAAGCCGATCAGCATCTGCGTGAACGAGAAAGGAATTTTCCGCGTCGCCGACAGCGGCACGACGATGCGACTCATAAAGAAAAAGACCGCGACTCCGTAAATCATTCCGCAGAGCACTGCGCGACGAATCAGTACGGGGAAACTCAAGCTCGCGCGATAATAAACGGCTGCGGCGACAA
This sequence comes from Pyrinomonadaceae bacterium, assembly GCA_035537255.1. Taxonomy (GTDB): domain Bacteria; phylum Acidobacteriota; class Blastocatellia; order Pyrinomonadales; family Pyrinomonadaceae; genus DASQYE01. Next base: position 1,349 of record DATLMN010000269.1, read on the forward strand.
ACGCGATGAAAAAATGAACGAGCACGCCGAGCAGGAAACTCAACCATCCGCCGTTGTAAGAAGCAGCTCCGAGCAACCCGCTGGCAACGTACTGAAAAAGTCTAAGCGGAGTGCCATCCCTCAAACCAAAGTGTGTCGTGGCAGCCAGACCGTCCAACACACCGACGACCAGCCCGCCGTAAACAATCGCCTCGAAAGCGCGCGGGCGTCCCCATAAAGATGCGCCGTCACCGAACTGTGCAGACATCGTTTACCCTCATCTTCAAATCTGTTTGGTACTGAAATATTGAAGCCTACCGCCCCACGCTTGAATTAACACAACACGCGCGAGCATTATCCGAGCCAAGGTATCAAACAACGGTAATCGCTTTTAAGCCCCTTTACTTTTGATTGTTTTGAATTTCCTCAACGTACTTTGAAAATTCCGGGTATGACTCAAACTCGACCGCAAGAGAAGGCCACTCACGGCGAAACAGCGGACTGCGTAAGACACGCTTCACAATCCCTTCCCACATAGACCAGATGTCTTTGGCGAGATAGCCCTTCTGACAGAGAGTGTATTCTTCGCAACAGATGTTCAGGTACTTCAGTATGCTCTTGGTCAATTCGGGACTCGTCAAAGGTAAATCCGCTGCACTATTCAATCTATACGCCCAGGCATTTGTCGGAAAACTATCGACGATTTCTTCATATCTTTTTGTGTACTCAAGAAACATCATTGCCGTCATCTGTCTCTTGTAAATAACAATTGTGGCAATGAGTCCGGCAATACCTGCGAGGCTGGCTATGCCAGAGACAAGTGTGGCGATCTGGATAATAAGCTCTAAACTCATTTGCAATCCTCGGAACAAGCAAGCAGCATAACGCCCGACTTCACAGGGCGCGGCGAAGAGCATTCACCTTTTATCGCAGCAAAGCTTGATGAAAGACATTCAATCCGTGCTCCGGTTGAACGAGTTGTTCGGCGCGGCGTTCAAAAAATCGAACGCTCCTCGCTGTTATTCGCGTGGCCCATCTTTGGGAATGTAATTAGCCACTCGCCATGTACCATCTTTTTCAAGCATCATCGCGAATGTCTCGATCACAGATTTCTTATTCTCGAACGAGCTTTCGTACTCAAGGATCGCTCCTGATTGGTCAGGCACACCCTTCAAAGATTTAATAAATTGCGCTCTCTTGAGCTTTCTGGTTTTGAGTTCACCAAGCGGCTGACGGACAGCGATCAAATAAACTTCCCAGGTTCTTTTATCAAGGTGAGCTTTCGTGTATTGAGCCAATTCTTCCCAACTTTCCGCATATTTGCCCGAATCAAATAACGGCATCCAGGTTTCAGCAGCATGTTGAGCGGCCTTCTCTTGTGTCCGGTCATCAGCTTGAACGACGGTAATAAGGCTCACAAATAGAAGAGCAGTAATGAAAGATACCAGGTAACGATTCTTCATTATATTCACCTCTGGTTCATTAAATATGGACTAGCGCCGAACTAATATTGTGCCGCTCACTGCCGCCGAATACTGCGAATCGGGATATTAGATCGCCGGATTGGCGAGACAGCTTGACCGTTACTCCTGGTCAGTGTCGTCTGACGCTTGAGCGCGTGCGCCGTCGTATTGCTGGAGTTTGCGGTAGAGTGTTTTGCGTCCGATGCCGAGCGCGCGGGCGGCGCGCGTTTTGTCGCCGGCGGTGTAGTCTAGTGTGGCTTCGATGGCGCGCCGCTCAATCTCATCTATTGAAGAAGGCACGTCTATCTCAAGTGTAATGGCGCGTCCTTGGCTGGCGGCCTCTATGCGTTCGTGGCGCAGGTTTGTGCGTTCGTCGATGGCGCGCTTGCTGACGGCTTCAGGCAGATCGTCCAACTCTATCTGGCGACCCGAAGCGATGATGACGGCGCGCTCTATGGCATTCTCAAGCTCGCGCACATTGCCGGGCCAGTCATAGCTCATCAGAGCTTGCAGCGCATCCTTGGAGATGCCTGAGATAAAGCGTCCGGTCTTCTGCTTATAGTGCTCAAGGAAATGTATGACGAGCGGGTGAATGTCTTCGGGACGCTCACGCAGGGGCGAGAGCGTGATGGGAAAAACAGAGAGACGATAAAAGAGGTCGCGGCGGAACGTGCCCTGCTCGACGGCGCGCTCAAGGTCAACGTTGGAAGCAGCGATGACGCGCACGTCGGTCTTTAAAACCTCGTTGCCGCCGACGCGCGTAAACTCGCCGTCCTGAAGCACGCGAAGCAGCCGGACTTGCGCGGACAAACTCATCTCGCCGATCTCGTCCAGAAAGAGAGTGCCGCCGTCTGCCTCTTCAAAGCGGCCGCGACGACGCGAGCGCGCATCTGTGAACGCGCCCTTCTCGTGGCCGAACAACTCCGATTCAAGCAGCGTCTCGGGTATCGCGCCGCAGTTGAGCTTGATATAAGACTGATCTTCGCGTCCGGAGTTGTAATGAATCAGATTGGCGAGCAGCTCTTTGCCCGTGCCAGACTCGCCCTGTATGAGAACGGTCGTCTGTGTGTCTGCGACGTTGAGGGCAAGCTCTATGGCGCGGCGTATCGCGGGAGCCTGTCCGATGATGCGATTCTCCGCGTGGCGCTCGTGCAGGGCGCTGCGTAGTCGCATCACTTCCGCAGAGAGTTGGTCGCGTTCGAGCGCCGTTCCGATCTGATCTGCGATGCCTTCAACAAGCGCGACTTCGTGATCCTCAAAGCCTTCGCGCGCGGCGCTCCACACCAGCCCGAGCAGCCCGAAGGTCTGTCCGCCGATACGCACGGGCGCAACGAGTGCCGCACGCCCGCCGAGCGTCGCGTTGAAGATCAGGCGCAGCGGGAGCGGCAATTGAGTGTCGAGCACGCGCATCGTCTTGCCTTCGGCCAGAACTTCGATGACGGCAGGATATTCCGTCAAATCCAGGGCCTGACCGTGAACATCAATCAGTCCGCGCACGGTGTCCGTCGCGGCGTGCGGCGCGGCCTTGAAAGCTGCAAGAGTAATGCGATTGCCCGTCGGGTCTATTACTCCGAGCGCGCCGTAATCGGCGTTGACCAGCGCGATGGCGCGCTCCAAGACAAGCGAAGTGACTTCGCCAAAGTCCGAGCGCGCATTCAACGCGTTGGCGATCTCAAGCAGAGCGCGCGTCGTTTCAGCTTCACGCTGCTTGTCCGTGTAGAGCCGCGTGTACTGGTAGCCGACGGCGATCTGTCGCGCGATTGATTGAAGAAAAGAGACCTCGTCGTCGAGCCATGTGCGCGGGGCGCGCGTATTGTGCAGCCCGACCAGACCGAGCAGATCATCGCCCAGCCGCACGGGCACGACCAGGAGCGACCGTGTTCCCAAGGAAGCCGCGAGAAAGCGAACCTTTTGATCCAGGCCCGGCGCTGAAGTGTCGTCAAGACGAATCGGCTTCGTCAGGTCGACGTGCTCGGCCAGTTGTCGCAGGTCGAGCGGGATGGCCGTGCCCTCAGATGACGGCACATCTTCGGACGCGCGCCACTCGTGGCTGATACGCAGCTCGGAATCGCTCGCTAACTGAATCACGTCGCAGCGATCCGCATTCATCATCCGCCCTAATTCAGAGACGACTGCACGTAGAAACCTGTCCAGATCAATAGTCGAAGGCAGATCGAGCGCGAGCCGTTCGATGATCGCTTCGCGCGCTTCGTGCATCTTGATCTTGCGTTCGAGCGAGAGTGATTGAGTCGTAGTAGTAGACATATTTGAGCGATGACCGTTTTGATATGCCGGATGATAACGAACCGTACAGAGAACTGCAACGCTCCTAAGTATGCGAGCACAAGTCAACGCAGCATGATCCGCTGAGATGTTCGAGGATTTAAATAGCCGTTCTTATCTTGAGACGAGAGAGTGGAAAAGGACGCGCGCCCTGAGTCGAATGACAAACTCAGGGCGCGCGCCTTACTGCTCTTGTGGTGGAGGGGTTCGTGTAGGGAAAGGCTCAGACTATCATTTACTGCACGGCGACTGTTTGTAACTGCGCGACCTGCTGCGTGAGACGGAATTGGTTGATCGCTTCTTCCGGCGCGAGCAGCGGATGATACATCTTGCCGTAGCGCCCTGTGATGATACGAACGTAATTCTGCGTCTCGTTGTAGGGAGGAACGCCATCGTACTTATCAACCGCGCCTTCGCCGGCGTTGTATCCGGCCAGGGCCAGAGCGACGTTGCCGTTGAACCGCTTTAAGAGAAAGCGCAAGTAACGCGTTCCCGCCTGCACATTCTCCGCAGGGTCGTGGACATCTTTACAGCCGAAGCGACGCGCGGTCGCGGGAATCATTTGCATCAGCCCTTGTGCTCCAGCACCGGAGCGAGCCTGAACTTTGTACTTCGATTCCTGCCAGATCACCGCGTGCAGCAGTCTGGGGTCGACACCATACTCTTTACCGGCACGAAGGATTATCAAATCCAGATCGCGGTTGCCAGAAGACGGCACATCCGCCGGAATAAAGTTTTCGTCGAAGCTCAGGTTGTTGACTGCTGTCTCGCTGACGACGCCGGCCTGCACGGCAGGCGCAAAGGCTATATTAAAAACGAGGCCTGTAATATTAGTAAAAAGGAAAAGAGCGATGATGGCAAAGGGTGCAAATTTGAAAGAGCGCAAACGGGGAAGGAAAGGGGTCAGTGTCATTCTTTTCTCTCCATGTGAGCGATGACTTTGAGTTCAAAGCCATCTAAACTGCATATCCAGCGACGCAGGTTATGGGGGCTACGCATGGCGAAGATGAGCTACAAAGAGCAGACCATCGAAACCGAGACTAAGATGGTGATTGTGTTGCGGCGGTTGCTTCCAGCGCATGAAAACTAATCAAATAAGTCCTTTTTTTGTATGTATTTAATTCGACCGAGCGTAAGCTCTTACGTTGCAGAGTTAACGCCCGCTGTCGTTCAATATGAGCGGTGATTTCGGGCGCTGAATGGTGATTCAGCGTATTGTTTGGCTACAAAAATCTTGCGATTTGAAAATTTTTTCCAACCTAACTGTTGCGCGACGCAAACGCTTTTAACAATCCTGCATCTCATGTTTGTCACAGTTGCAGGCGATTAAAGTCCTTCATATAATTTGTCTCCGAATTTAATAATTGGAAGGCCAGCAGGAGAAAAGAAATTTTATGCCGATTTATGAGTACGAATGTCGAAAATGCAAAGCTCATATTGAAGTTATGCAGAAGATGACGGACAAACCGCTCAGTAAATGTCGCACGTGTGGCGGTCGTCTGGAAAAGCAATGGTCTGCGACGGGCTTTCAGTTCGTCGGCTCGGGCTGGTACGTGACCGATTACGCTGGTAAAAAGTCCGAAGGCAAGGAAGAGAAAAAGAGCGAAGATAAAAAGAGCGCTGCCAATGACAATGGGTCGGCAGCGAGCGCCGATAAGAGCGTTAAAAAAGAGAGTAAGAAGACCGACACCAAGACCGCTTCGTCAAACAGCGGTGATTAAAAAGAGAATCTCACTTCTCATCTATAAACAGATGCGCGCGCCACTTACCATTTCGACCGTCGCCTTTTTACTATTGCTCGGCTTCATCAGCCTGGCCGCTGGGCAGGCTGGTCGGCGTCCGAATCTGACGGACGCGCGCGGCGTCGCCCTTAACATCGTCGCCGCCAGAGAAGAGAATCCGGAGCTGCCTATCACGGCACAGGACATCGCCGTGTTCGAGAACGGCGTTGAGCAGCCGATAAAGAACTTCGCGCCGGACGCTTCGCCTGCACGTATTGTGTTGTTGGTCGATAACTCTCTGACGCTGCGCGCAGACGTGGAAAAATTGGAGACGGCGGCGCGCGAATTCGCCTATGAAATCTATGACGGCGATCAACTGCTGATCGTCGGCTATGACGAGGAAGCGGAGATTGTCTCGGACTGGACAGACGATGCGAAGAAGATCGAAGCCTCGCTCAAAAGTTTTCGTAAAAAAGGTGAGCCGCATCTGTTCGATGCCTTAAAGGCGGCGGCGGAACAGGGGCTCTCTGCCTTTCTTAACAAGACACAAAAGCTCGTCATCGTCGTCATCGGCGATGGGCTTGACAGAGTCAGCAAGACGAAGTTTGAAGAGATCATGGCCCAACTGCAAAAGCAGAACATCACCGTCTATGCTTTGCAGATTCCGGACAGGACAGGTGGAGCGCTCCGGCGAGATCAGCCCAAGCCGACACGCGTCATAGAGAAACTGGCTGAAGGCACGGGCGGGCGCGTCTTTCCATTGAACCAGCCGCGCGAGGCAGCGCAGGCGATCTGCGACGAGCTGCGTAAGAACCGCTACGTGATCTCGTATGTCCCGACGGGCGCTGCCTACGGCGAGCCGCGCCGACTGCTCGTCGTCGCCGATTCCGGCATCAGCGTCCGCTTCAAAACCAACCAGCCGCCGATTCAGTAAGATGGCTTAGATTCGGGCGCGCACTCAACTAAAAGTTAGTTGATGACCCTTGACAGCATTGCTAATCGCTTATCACTTTTGGTTTTGCATCTATAATCAGAGTTCTGAGATTCCGTCACATATAGTATTAGTGCATTTCTTGAAATCGTCACTTTGCTTGCAGCTTTCAAGCATGCCTGTTCTTAAACAATAATAGCCTGCTCCACCAGAACCG
>DATLMN010000270.1:0-3973 GCA_035537255.1 Pyrinomonadaceae bacterium
GGAGAGTAGTGGCGATAGGACATTTGCAGTTGGGAAGCAAGCTAGAGGCAGGAGAGTACATCTTGCAGGTGGTGGTGGTAGATACACTGGGCAAGGAGAAGCAGAAGGTGTCGCAGCAGTGGATTGATTTCGAGATTAAGTAAGATGAGCAAAGCAATGAGAAAGGATTAAAATACATAGAAGCATGAGATACTTCTTTGCAGCTCTCATCTGCGGAGCAATCCTCTTTCTGAATACCGTCGAAGCGGCGGCGCAGGATTTGGGAGCACTACAGGTCTCTGCGTCTCAAAAGACTAGCGCGCCGCCGGACGCTCGCTTCGAGGTCATCCACACGAACTCGAATGTCAGGGCAGCGTTGAAGCTGGACAAGTACACTGGAACGGTTTATGAGCTGGTGAGAAATAAAGACCTGGTCAGGGCGAAGGATGAAGAGTTCGCATGGGGAGTCACTAAGCGTTTGCCGCATCCGCTCGACAAAACCGATTCTACGAATCTCGTCAATTACCAGATCGTCACGTCGTTTGTCGGCGCTCGTTATACTTTCCTCGTCAACATCAATACCGGCGCGACCTGGAAATTATCTACCGACCCGGACAAGGAACAGTCTTACTGGTATCCTATCAAATCGCAATAAGCTACACTCTCGCGGCACTGCTTTTTAAGGCCGCCCTCGCTTTGAACGGTTCGTGTTGCGGCTGCCGGCACATAGGATTGCTTAATCGAACAATGCCCATCTCGGACAAAATCGCATGAGTCACGGGACGATTGCCGCCGCTGAGGCTGCCAGCTATCTTTCAATCAGTAAAGATCAGCTCTATCGTCTGGCCCGCTCCGGCGCGCTGCCTCACACACGTGTCGGTCGCAAGTTTCGTTTCCGCATGGAGGACATAGCGGCTTACCGCTCGCAACACCCGCCCCGCGTCAATCACGCGCTCTCTTCATCGCAGGAGTTGTTCGTCAAGGTTTTCGATGCCACGCCGCATGCCATCAGCATCAGCACGCTCAGTGAAGGTCGGCTGCTGGATGTCAACGAGAGTCTGCTACGCCTGACGGGTTACAGCCGCGAAGAGATCGTCGGACGAACGACCGTTGAAATAAATATCTATTCAAACATCGAAGACCGCGCACGTATCAGGCAGATACTCCTGGAGCGCGGCGCGATTACCGATCTTGAGATTAACTTTCGCATCAAGAGCGGCGAAGTGCTGCTCGGTCTGTTGTCGGCGGAGGTCTTAGAGTTCGCCGGAGAGAAATGCGTGCTCGCGACCGTCACGGACATCACGGAGCGCTCTCGCGCCGAGGCTGCTCTGCGCGAGAGCGAAGACCGCTTTCGCACCGTCGCCGAGACGGCCTCCGACGCCATCATCATGATTGATGAGCAGAGCACCATCGTCTTTATCAATCCGGCGGCGGAAAGTATCTTCGGCTACGCGGTCGAGGAGATGCGCGGTAAGCAGTTAACCATGCTGATGCCCGACTACCTGCGCCACATTCATCGACAGAGTCTCAACCGATACGTCGAGACGGGCAAGAAACATATCTCTTGGCGGGCGGTTGAATTGCCGGGTCTGCGCAAAGACGGGCGAGAGATTCCGCTTGAGCTTTCCTTCGGCGACTTTATACGCGAAGGCCGTCACTTCTTTACAGGCATTGCGCGCGACATCAGCAAACGCAAGCAGCTTGAGACGGCGCTTCGTCTGCGTGCAGAGGAGTTGGCCGAGGCCAATCGTCTCAAGGATGAGTTTCTCGCCACGCTGTCGCACGAGCTGCGCACGCCCTTGACTTCTATACTTGGCTGGGCACACCTGCTGCAAACGGGCAATCTGGACGAAGGGGTGACGACGCGCGGGATCGAAGCCATTCAGCGCAACGCCAAATCGCAGGCCCAACTGATTGAAGACCTGCTGGATGTGTCGCGCGTCATCTCCGGCAAGATGCATCTGGAAGTTCAACCCATCAACCTTGCGAATGTGATAGAGGCGGCCATAGACGGCTTGCGTCCGGCGGCGGATGCCAAGGGCGTCGAGTTGATGGCGACGCTTGATCGCTCGCTGATAGTCAACGGCGATGCGGATCGCCTGCAACAGGTGATCTGGAATCTTCTCTCTAATTCCATCAAGTTCACAGCGGCCAAAGGAAAAATCGAGCTACAGCTTGTGCGCGCTCTTGATGCGGACGAGGCGCAGATTATCGTCAAGGATACTGGCATCGGCATCAGTCCTGATTTCCTGCCGCGTGTCTTTGATCGCTTTCGCCAGGCCGACAGCACCAGCACCAGAAGTTACGGAGGTCTTGGATTGGGGCTGGCGCTCGTGCGTCACATGGTAGAGATGCACGGCGGCCATGTTCGCGCGGACAGTGCGGGCCTTGGCCTTGGCACGACCTTCACTGTGCAGTTGCCCTTGATCGCGGGCGCGGGCAGCACTGGGCGGCGCACTCCCGCCCTGCGTGTGACCGATCATCCCTCGATAGGTGATTGTGATGAGCAGGAGTTGAAGGGTTTGCGCGTGCTGATCGTCGATGATGAAGAGGACGCGCGCGATCTGGTTCGCACGGTGCTCATGCAATGCGGAGCCGAGACGTTGACGGCCAGCTCCGCTGTAGAGGCGCTCTCTGTTATTGAGAAAGAGCGGCCAGACTTGCTGGTGTGCGACATTGGGATGCCCGGCGAAGACGGCTATGCGCTGATCGGCAGGGTGCGCGCGCTCGCGGCAGAGCGCGGCGGTGGTGTTCCGGCCGTGGCGCTCACCGCTTATGCCAGAGAAGAAGACCGTCGGCGGGCGCTCGACGCAGGGTTTCAGGTGCATGTCTCGAAACCCATCGAGCCTTCCGAATTGGTGCAGGTCGTGGCGCGCCTGGCCGGACGCGTCCGCCCAATTTGAAATGCCCGGCCTTTTCTGCGACTTGGGAAAATCTCTCTCATTTTGTACATAGAGCGCGGCATGGCCGCCCGTCTCGTTTTCTGTAGGTAGTATCCTAATTTAAGAAACAACTCTCTGCGTCCCCTCAGCGTTCCTCTCTGCGTCTCGGCGGTGAGTTGTTATCGATGATACTCACCGCAGAGACCCAGAGAGAGTCGCAGAGATCAGCGCAGAGAACTGAATTTAGGTCACTACTTTTCTGTAAAATATCTTGTCACCGCCTCCGGCTTGTGCTAATGTGCGCGCCATATTTTTACGTGAGTGTTGCCTCGCTCCGTAGAGTCTTACCTAAAGCTCAATCATCAAGGGCGATTGAAACCGAAGCGGCCAAGTAAGCGAGTATTCTGCGACGAAACTATAGACTTTTCCGCTCAGAATGTACGAAACAAAAGCCACCATGCGGAGCACTAAACGCAGAGTCTTCTGCGCCGAAGACCACGAAGATACCAGACAGTTGCTCAAGCACCTGCTGGGGCAATCGGACTACGAGGTCGAGGCCGCCGCGACCATCCAGGATGGACTTCGCCTCGTGCAGGGCGGGCGTTTCGACCTCTACCTGCTGAGCGGGCGATTAGTGGACGGCAGCGGAGTCGAGCTGTGCCGACGCATCAGACGTTTCGACCCGTCGACTCCGATCATCTTTTATTCGGCGGCGGCACATGAAGCCGACAGAGCAATGGGCATCAGCGCCGGAGCGCAGGCGTATATCGCCAAACCCGGAAATATTTTCGAGCTGGTTAATACCATCACGCAATTGATCGATCAAAAGGAGCGCGCCTTGCACGGATGAGCGCGTCAAATCAGGAGGAATCGTCGCCGACACACCATGCGCTCTGCTTGCCTGAGCTTGCGACCGGGCTCGATTGCCAGCTTTTACACGTGAGGCTCTTCCCTTCACTCAAGGCGGGAACACTCATCGTTCGATCTTTAACCATCAACCACACGGAGGCTCAAAAGATATGCTAGGAATACTAGGTAGTGTACTGATCTTAGGCGGTATCATCTGCTACATCATCGTGCTCATCAAACAATTCCAGGATGGGGGCGTGGTT
>DATLMN010000271.1:0-16732 GCA_035537255.1 Pyrinomonadaceae bacterium
TGTCTGGGAATGGACTTCGTCTAAGGCTTCGATCTATCCGGGCGGGCGGTTGACCATACCGGATCAGGATAAGGATGCGTATGTGATGCGCGGCGGCTCATATTTGAGCGAGCCTTCGGGAGAGCGAGCGATCACGGCGACATTCCGCGACTGGATTCCAGCATCGACGAAGCATCCGACGCTTGGCTTCCGCCTCGTGCTCTCAGGTTCGTAATACGGTTGAATTATTAGCGGTACGCTATCGGAAATTTTGTCACTCCCACCCGGAAAAGAGTCCTGGAATAATCACATCTATAATCAATCGACCGGACAAATCAGAATCGGACTATCCTAACAGGCTCGGCGTTGTGTATTGAGATTTTGTTTGAAATACCTGTTCGAATAGTGGATCAAAACCGAAGTGCGGGAATGCTTTTCGCGCTTATGTCTTGAACCGTACAGAGCCGATTGTCCAATCTCTGTGATGAAAGGATGAAATCTTCGACACATGAAGCCTTCATGCTTCTCTTTCATCTACTTCCGCACAAAGAGTTGGAGCGCAGAGCAAGCGTTGACGGTGCAAATGAAGGCGCGCGCCGGAAGATTAATCGCAGGCGCTTGCCACAGCGCGACAGAGGATTAAGGCGTAAGAACAATCATTTCAGGGGGGAAAGACAATGGCTACAAGGCGACAGGAGATCAGGACGAAACAAAGCGGCGCAGACGAGGGACAGCAATCCGGGTCGGCAGCGCCCACAGAAAAGCGCGCGAGCGCCAGAGCGCCGCAGCGCCGGACGAATGGCGGCGCTCAAACTAGAGGCAGACAGGATAAAGAAGAAGGAAGCGGGTTGACGAAGATAAACGCAGAGAGCCTTGCGCGTGGACTGGGATGGTTCAGCCTGGGCCTCGGGCTGGCGGAGCTTTTAGCGCCGCGCGGCGTGGCGCGTATAGCTGGCGTGCGCGGTAATCACACAGGCTTGATACGCCTGTTCGGATTGCGCGAGATTGCCAGCGGCATAGGCATTTTTATGCAGGGCAAGAGACCCGCCGCAGCCGTCTGGTCTAGAGTCGCCGGAGATGCTTTAGACCTGGCGACCCTGGGCGCGGCCTTCACTTCGCCGGATTCAAAGAAGGGTCGTGTCGCATTCGCGACGGCCAACGTGCTCGCCGTGACGGCGCTTGATGCGATCTGCGCACAGCAACTCAGTGCCGGTAAAGGCACAGCCGAGGGAGGAGCTACTCAAGTGAAAAAGAGCATGATCATCAACCGTTCACCCGAAGAGCTTTATAAGTTCTGGCGAGACTTCGAGAACCTGCCGCGCTTTATGAATCAACTGAAATCGGTGCGCGTGGTTGACGAGAAGCGTTCGCACTGGGTGGCGAAAGCGCCGGCCGGAACGAGCGTCGAGTGGGACGCCGAGATCACTGAAGACAGACCGAATGAGTTGATCGCCTGGCGCTCGCTTGAAGGATCGGAGGTCGATAACTCCGGGTCTGTGCGTTTCGAGAGCGCGCCGGGCCGACGCGGCACGATAGTCAAGGTGGAGATGGCTTATAACCCGCCGGGCGGCGTCATAGGCGAATGGATCGCCAGGCTTACGGGCGATGACCCTGAGCAGCAGTCGCAGGAAGCATTGCGTTGCTTTAAGCAGATGATGGAGACCGGAGAGGTCATCATCTCTGACGGCACTGTTTGGGATAACGGTCTCTTAACGCAGCGACCGGCGCAGCCTCTCTCCGGCGAAGAGGTCAAACAGCAGGGAGCTGGCCGCTAGTCGCGTGCGCGCTCGTCGCAGCGACTGTTAAGCATTTGGTTTATTCTTAAAAGGGGGAAAGTAATGAGAGCAACTTGTTGGTACGGCAAAACGGACGTGCGTGTCGAAACAGTGCCCGACCCGAAGATTCTGAATCGACGCGATGCTATCGTGAAGATCAGCTCGACGGCCATCTGCGGCTCGGACCTGCATCTTTATAACGGCTTTATGCCGACGATGGAGAAGGGCGATATTCTAGGCCACGAGTTTATGGGCGAGCTGGTGGAAGTCGGCCCGGACGTGAAGAACCGCAAAGTCGGAGACCGCGTCGTCGTCTCCTTCCCAATCTCCTGCGGTAACTGCTTTTTCTGCAAGCAGGAGATGTACACCCTGTGCGAGAACTCTAATCCGAACGCCTGGATGGCAGAGAAGATGTTCGGCCACAGTCCTTGCGGTATCTATGGCTATTCGCACCTGACGGGCGGATTCGCGGGCGGGCAGGCGGAGTATGCGCGCGTTCCCTTCGCCGATGTCGGCACGCTCAAAGTTCCGGCAGGCATGACGGACGAGCAGGTCTTGTTCCTGTCAGACATCTTCCCGACAGGCTATATGGGCGCGGAGATGTGCGACATCAAGCCCGGCGATACCGTCGCCGTCTGGGGATGCGGCCCGGTGGGTCAGTTCAGTATAGCGAGTGCCAGGCTGCTGGGGGCAGAGCGCGTCATAGGCATAGACCGCTATCCTGACCGCCTGCGCATGGCACGCGAAGGTGCGAAGGCGGATGACACGATCAACTTCGAAGAGCAGGATACGTACGAGGCGCTGATGGAGATGACGGGCGGGCGCGGGCCTGACGCCTGCATTGATGCCGTCGGTATGGAGGCGTTCGGCGGTCACGGCATAGTCTACGCCTACGACCGGGTCAAGCAGGCGCTGATGGCCGAGACGGACAGGCCCATCGCACTGCGCGAAGCGATCATGGCTTGCCGCAACGGCGGCACGGTCTCTGTCATAGGCGTCTACGGCGGCTTTATAGACAAGTTCCCGATGGGCTCTTTTATGAACCGCAGCCTGACGATGCGAACAGGACAGTGCCACGTCCAACGCTACTGGGGCAAACTGCTCGAAAGGATTGAGAACGGCGAGATAGACCCATCGTTTGTCATCACGCACCGGATGCAACTAGACGATGCGCCGGGCGGCTATGACATCTTTAGTAACAAAGAGGACGATTGCATCAAGATCGTGCTGAAACCTTAAGGCCACCGAAGCGTTAAGTGAAGCGCGTTAACTAAAGCGCGCCAGGCAAACCTTCCGGACAGGGGCGAGTCGCGACCATGCGGCTCGCCCCTTTCCATTTTCCAATACCATTCATTTCATCAACGCACGGCGCAGCCGTTTGGTGACAAGTGATAAGTGACGGGTTAGAATGCTGATCTTTCTTGTACCTTGTCGTTTAAGTCTCTTGTCACTGTCTTTAATGCTCTATCGCTCGATCTTGCGCCCTATTCTGTTTCGCCTGCCGCCCGAATCGGCACACGAACTGGCGTTGAGTACGCTTTCGCTCGCGCTCAAGTCCTCTTGGTCACGTGGCGTCGCGGAAAAGCGGTACGGGCGCGCGCCCTTTGGCGAGCTGCGCCGTTTCAATCTTTCGCTTGAAAACCCCGTCGGCCTCGCCGCCGGTTTCGACAAAAACGGTACGGCGGCAGAAGCGCTCGCCGCCCTGGGGTTCGGCTTTATAGAAGTCGGCACGCTCACGCATCAACCGCAGCCGGGTAATCCACGTCCGCGTCTTTTCCGATTGCCGCTTGATCGCGCGCTGATTAATCGCGCGGGCTTCAATAATCATGGCGCGGCTGCCGCCGCAGAGCATCTTCGACGGCATAGACCGCGTTGTGTGCTCGGGATCAACATTGGTAAGAGCCGCGCTGTGCCTGTAGAGGAAGCAATCCCTGATTATCTGGCGAGCTTCGATTTGATTCATCCCCTGGCGGATTACATTGTCGTCAATGTCAGCTCGCCCAACACGCCCAACCTGCGCGAGCTTCAACGCCCGCATCTCCTCAATGATCTGCTCAGGGCGCTGCAACAAAGAAACAGTGAGCTGTCAACCACAAGGCCAGAGGGCAGCGCGCACCCTGTGCCGCTGCTCTTGAAGATCGCGCCTGACCTCTGCGCACAAGACTTGGAAGAGATCGTTGAGGTTGCGCTGGCGACGAGGCTCTCCGGCATCATCGCGACTAACACGACGACGAGTCGCGCAGGATTGCGCACGCCCGCAAGCGTTGTCGAAGCGTGCGGGCAGGGCGGATTGAGCGGTGCGCCGCTTCGCGCGCCTTCTACGGAAATCATCGCGCGCCTCTTTCATCTGGCACGCGGGAGGCTTTCGATCATCGGCGTGGGCGGCGTCTTTACGGCAGCAGACGCATGGGAGAAGATTTGCGCCGGGGCGTGTCTGGTTCAACTTTACACCGGCTTTATCTATGAAGGCGTCGGCGTCGCCAGCCGTATCAACGATGGTCTGGCGGAGATACTCAGACGCGAAGGTTTTCGTCAACTGGACGACGCGGTGGGTTGCCGCGCCGCAGAACTTGCGCAGGTATAAATGATGAACGATTCCGTTAAAGAGAGATTGATCGTCGCCCTCGACGTGGAGAGCGGGCGGGAAGCCATGGAGCTTTACGCGCGGCTGCGTGAGCATGCAGGGATGTTTAAGATCGGCATGCAGCTTTTCACAGCCGCCGGGCCACAGGTGGTGCGTGACTTGGTAGCGGTGGGCGCGCGTATCTTTCTTGACCTGAAGTTCCACGACATCCCGAATACTGTGGCGGCGGCGGGCGTCGAAGCCGCGCGTCTGGGCGTCAGTATGTTCAATGTTCACGCGCTGGGCGGCACTGAGATGATGCGGCGCACGCGCGACGCCGTTACAGAAATCTCAGAGCGCGAGGGGCTCAAGCGACCTCTGCTGATCGGCGTGACTGTGCTGACCAGCGCGGACGCCGCCGCGCTCGCAGAGGTTGGTCTTCCCGCAGACCCGGAAGAATTGGTCGAGCGTCTCAGCGGTCTAACGCAAAAGTGTGGTCTTGACGGCGTCGTCGCCTCGCCCAGGGAAATCGCGCTGGTACGCGCCATCGCAGGCCAGAGTAATTTTTTGATCGTCACGCCCGGTGTGCGCCCCATCGGCGCTGCGGCGCACGATCAAAAACGAATCATGACACCGGCCGAAGCCATCAGGGCGGGCGCGGATTGTCTGGTCATGGGCCGCGCCATACTTGAAGCAGATTCTCCTGAGCGCGCCGCCGCAGAGATTATAGAGGAGATGGCCCAGGCGCTCTCTTCCAAGAGCTGAAGCGGCCATCTCTCCTGTAGTCTGCGCGCAGAAAAGCCTTATTGGGCGGTCGCGCTCGGCAACTTTTTGCCGTACACTCAGGTATACTGAGGTTCGCAAGTATCAGCGTGGCCGTTCAACTTGGGTTTTTAAGGCGGCTGACTTTGTTTAGTGTGCGACGATTGAATGTATCATCCGGAACATTGAAAGACTCGATGCGTGTACAATCAGGCAGGCTTTCCGACGCGGCATGCTATTTGGAGTTCAATTATCTGATGTCAAGGGGATTCAACGCTTGAATCGTCCGTTTACGGTTATCACAACTATTCTCTTCTCTCTTGCTCTTTGCTCTACGCTGGCCGCACAAAGCAAGGACACGGTCGTCGTTATTCCCTTTTCAAGCGCTCCGTATCAGGTCGGAGAGCGCCTGACCTACAACGTCACCTTCTCGAATTTCTCGGACGCCGCGCACGTCGAGCTGTTTATCGCCGAACGCGGAACTTTCTTTAGTCGGGACGGCCTGCAACTGCGCGCGCACGTCGAGACGACGGGGGTCGTCAATGCTGCGCTCTATTCGCTCAACAACGACTATACGACTTATATTGATCCGGGGTCGGGTCTTCCCTATCGCTCTCAGCAGGTCATACGCGAGGGCGCGCGCACCGCAGACACCTCGAATGATTACAATCTTCCGGTCGGCGTCTCTGCGATTCCGGCGCGCGTCACTTTTCCAGGCCCGTACGATTTCCTTTCCGCCTTTTATCGCATGCGCGCTCTGCCTCTCACGGATGCCGCATATTTTTTAACCCTGCGTCAGGATACGGAGCAGTACGAAGTCGAGTTGCAGGTACTGGGACGCCAGCTCGTCAAAACGAATGTCGGTTCTTTTAATACCATCGCCACGCAACTGCGTGTGAGGAATAATTCCGCTGCCGACAAATATCGCACGCGCATCTATTTCAGCGACGACGCGCGCCATGTTCCTGTGCTGATTACTGCGCGTCATCCTGCCGGCGAGATACGCGCCGAACTGGTCAGCTCAGAATTGCCCAGCACTCCGCCGCCGACCACTGTCGTCGCGCCTACGCCGCCCGTCACTCAGCCTTTAACGACTACGCCAACTGCGCCCGCTGGCCCGACATTGTCTGGACTGCCCTTCGCCCCAGGAGAGCAGCTCAACTTCAACGTTTTTCTTGGAGGGGTACAGTCAGCAGCCGGGACTGCGACATTTCAGGTGCGCCCGCGCGCCAAATATTTTAATCGAGACGGACTGCTGCTCGCCGTGCAGGCGCAAACCACAGGCGCTGCCGCGCGGCTTTTTGTCGCCAACGATCAGATCAATACCTATGTCGATCCGACGACGCTGCTGCCCTTCCGCATAGAGATGAACCTCAGAGAAGGTCGCCGCCGCGTTAATAAGGTGCTCACTATTGATCAGGAGCACGGCAACGCTTCTACGGACAAAGGGGTGAAGATAGAGATTCCCGTCGGGACGCATGACATCGTCTCCGTCTTTTATGCGCTGCGCTCCTTTAACCTCGCACCGCCGAAGCGCAACGCCGTCTCTTTCCTCGTGGAAGATCGTCCGCGCACGCTCTTTATCACCTCGCTCAAGCGCGAGACGATTGAGCTGGGCGGCCAGCGTATTCCAGCCATCCAGTTATCGCTCACCACGGATGATGCGCAAAGCGATAAATACAGTCTGCGTCTGTGGGTCAGCGACGATAATCGACGGCTGCCGCTTCGCATCACAGCCACGACGGAACTCGGCCCACTGCGCGCAGACCTCGCCATCATCCCCATCGCACGCCAGTAATCGCGCCAGTAAAAAGTGTCCCGCGACGCTTCCCCTCGCTTCATCTTATCCCCCCGCAGAAATGAAATTGAAATTTAATTTCAATTAGGCTATACTCCCGTCGGCTTGATAAGGGACGAGCCTATCAGCATGATCTCATTTCAGGAAATTTCTAATGACAAGACGCTGGCGCATCTGCCTGTGGGCGTGAAAGCGCGCGTGATCAGTGTCGGCGGCGCGGGCTCAGTCGCGCGGCGTTTGATGGAGATGGGTGTCGTTCCGGGCGCGCCCGTCAGCGTCGTTCGCGTTGCGCCGCTAGGCGATCCTTTACAGATTCGCGTGCGCGGCTATCATCTGGCCCTGCGGCGCACGGAAGCGCAAACCATCCTGGTTTCAGCAGTGACGGATGACGAATGATGCGCGCTCCGGGCTCTTAATCTTACTTGTCATCTATCTTCGATTGTCATTCGCCGCACAGCTTCTCATCACTGATTTATGAGCACCACCCTGAAGTCCCCTTCCCTCTTCGACCAGCCTTCACAGAAGCTTGAGCGCGCGAGTAAGACTTTGACTATCGCGCTCGCGGGCAATCCGAACGCGGGCAAGACGACGCTCTTTAATACGCTGACGGGAATGCGACAGAAGGTCGCCAACTATCCGGGCGTGACGGTCGAGCGTAAGGAGGGCATGTGGTCGCTCGCAACAAATGGCGCAGCCCCTCTCGCGGCGCGGGTCATAGACCTGCCGGGTCTCTACAGCCTGGACGCAGCATCCATCGATGAAAAAATAGCGCGCGATGTTTTGACGGGTCGCATTCCGGGACTGGCAGCGCCGGACGTGGTCGTCGCTGTCGTCGACGCGACCAACCTCGAACGCAATCTTTATCTGACGACGCAGCTTTTGGAATACGGGCGACCACTGGTGATTGCGTTGACGATGGTCGATCTGGCCGCGCGGCGCGGGATTGTGATCGACGCAGAGCAATTGTCACGCTCACTCTGCGTGCCCGTGATCCCTGTCGTCGCCAGGGAGCGTCGCGGCCTTGATGCTCTGGCCGAAGCGATCATCAACGTAGCAGCGACGGGTGAAGCCAGAGGGCCCGGCGCGGGCTGGTCACTATCAGACAGGGCTGAGCGCGAACTGCTCACCCTCGCGCACGGCACGGAAGAGGAGCACACTGAGCGGCACGTTGCAGTGCGCGATCTTTACGGCGAAGAACTTCCATCGGATGCCCGGCGACGTGAAGCTATTGAGAGTGCGCGCACTCGCCTCTGTGAAGCGGATCAGAATTGGTGGCAGGAGCCGCTGGTGGCGCGTTACGATTGGATAGAGCAGGTCGTGGCCCAATCCGTGCGCAGTCGCGCAGAAGACCGGCACACGAGGAGCGCTTCTTCGGCGACAGAGAGGATTGATCATCTAGTCACGCACAAAATCTTTGGCCCTTTGATTCTGATCGCAGTGATGCTGCTGGTCTTTCAGACGATCTTCTCCTGGGCTTCGCTGCCGATGGATTTGATAGACAAGGGCTTCGGCACACTCGGCACACTTGTTCGAGACTTCATGCCCGAAGGCTTGCTGACAGACCTCTTGGTTGACGGCGTCATCGCGGGTGTGGGCGGCGTGCTGGTCTTTCTCCCGCAGATTCTGCTGCTCTTCTTCTTTATCACGATTCTGGAAGACACTGGCTACATGGCGCGCGCGGCGTTTTTGATGGACAGATTGATGCGCGGCGTAGGGTTGCACGGCAAAGCCTTTATGCCGCTGCTGAGCAGTTTTGCCTGCGCCATTCCGGGCATCATGGCGACGCGCACGATTGAGAATCCGAAGGATCGCTTTGCCACCATTATGATCGCGCCCTTTATGAGCTGTTCGGCGCGGCTTCCAGTCTATGCGCTCCTGATCGCCGCGTTCTTCTCGACGCAAAAAGTTTTCGGCGTCGTCTCGGTCGGCGCGTTAATGATCGTCTCGATGTACCTGCTGGGCATCACTGTGGCCGTCTGTGTGGCGTGGGTTTTAAAGCACACGATCTTGAAAGCGCCGCCGCCGCCGCTCGTCCTTGAGTTGCCGCCATACCGCGTGCCCAATCCTTTCACTGTCGCGCAGGCGGTGTGGTCGCGCGCATGGCTCTTCGTCCGCCGCGCAGGAACAGTCATCTTAGCGATCTCGATTATCCTCTGGGCGCTCGTCACATTCCCGCGCGCGTACACGAACAGTAATCAAGGCGCGCCCGCACGAGCAGAACAGGTTCAGGAAAGCGCGGCTTCACCGGAAGGCACAACGACACCGGCGTCAGACAAGAGCGCGCACCTGTCGGATGAAACGGGCGAGCAGATACGCAACAGCTTTGCAGGGCGCGCGGGCCGTTTTATAGAGCCCTTGATCGCGCCGCTCGGCTTCGATTGGAAGATGGGCATCGGCTTGATCTCTTCGTTTGCGGCGCGCGAAACGCTCGTCTCGACTTTCAGCATCGTGTATAACGTTGGCCCGGACGAGGGCGAAGATTCGCCTTCGCTGATCGATGCCGTGCGCAATGCGCGCAGGCCGGACGGCACGCCCGCCTGGACGCCGCTCGTCGCCGTTTCGATGATGGTCTTCTTTGTGCTGGCATGCCAGTGTATGTCCACGGTCGCGGTCGTCAGGCGCGAGACCAATTCCTGGCGCTGGCCGCTCTTTATGGTCGGCTATATGCTTGTGCTCGCATACATCGCTTCGCTGATCACATTTCAGGGCGGGCGGCTGTTGGGCTTTACTTAAAGGAACGTGATGCTGAACTGGCAAAATATTCTGGTCGCGTTGATCGTGCTCGCGGCGCTCTGTTATGTAGCGCGTCGTGGGCTTCAACGTCTGCGCTCGTTTCGCGCGAGCCGCAGCAGCAGCGATGGCGCACCCTGCGAGACAGGCTGCGGCAGTTGCAATGAGAGCCAGAAATCCTCAGACACACCCCGCACAGTCTTTGTCGAGATAGGCCGCTCAAAGACGCTTTCACGCCGCAGCACACGCTAAAATAATTTAAGGATAGAACGAAGATGATTGCTCAGCCCATGAGAGGGGCTAATTATGTTTGAGGTGGGTCGGTCTCTTCGCTGCTGTATTTGACGCTGTAGATTTGCACGGGCTCGTCTATGTTTTTGACTTCGACGGACCAGGGCTCGCTCAGGGCGAAGTGGCCGCTGAGTTCCTGCGCGGTCGCTTCCGTGACGAGTATCTGTCCGGGCTTGGCCTGGCCCTCTATGCGCGAGGCGATGTTGATCGTATCGCCGATGGCGGTGTATTCAGAGCGCTGCTCAGCGCCTATGCAGCCGACGGTCGCTTCGCCCGTGTTGATGCCGATGCCGAGTTGGACGCTCGGCAGATTCTTCGCCGCCAGTTGAGCGTTGACCTCCTTGATGCGCTGTTGCATGCCTATGGCGGCGGTGACGGCGTTGACTGCATCAACAGTGCCTTCGACGGGCGCGCCGAAGAGCGCCATCAATCCATCACCCAGGTATTTATTGAGCGTTCCCTGATGCTCGAAAATCTCTGCGGCCATCTCCGTAAAGAGAATATTCAGTAGATCAACGATGGTTTCTGGCCGCGCGCGATGCGAGAGCTTGGCGAAACCGCGCACATCGCAGAAGAGCGCCGTAACGCGCTTGTTCGTCCCGCCCAACTGGAATTTTTGCGGATTCTCGACCAGCTCTTTGATGATGTGTTCGGGCATAAAGCGCGCGAAGGCTGCGCGTGCCATCGCCTCGCGCTGCGCGCGCTCCTGCGAGCGAGCGGCTTCGACGGCTGTCGCTGCCTGCGCCGCCACGGCCGCGAGAAGTTGTGTATCGACATCCGTAAAAGTCTCGAGCACGTCGCGCCTGTCGATATAGAGCGCGCCGTAAACGCCTTCGCGTCCAACAAGTGGGGCGCAGGCGAGCGAGCGTATGCCCTGAAGGACGGCGCTCTGGCTGACGTTGAGATTAACGTCGCGCAGAATGTCGTGCGAGGAGAGCATGACGCGCTTCTCTATGGCCGTACGCACAGCCGTGCGGCTAATCAGTGGTTGTTGCGAATCGGCGCTGTTGGGCTGGCGAAACCTTAGGCTGACGGCGCGCGGGTCTCCGCCCTGCTCTATCAAAAGTGCCGCGCAACAATCGGCGGGAATCGTGCGCATGACGACGCCCGTCGCATAATCGAGGATCGATGCGGTGTCGAAATCAGAGGCGAGCGCGGCGCTCATCTCGCACAATTGCGCCAGCATCTCGGCCTTTCTGCGCAGCTCTCTGATCTCGTCGTCTTTCGTGCGCTGCGAAGAGGTGGTCATCAAAAGCTGCGTCACACCAGTCTCCGCCGGAACCATAGAGGTGCTCATAGAGAGCGGCTCGTCCGTGTAGCTTAGCGGAGGCTCGGCGTTCCATGCGACGCGAAACGGCGTGGAGACGATCTTGATCTCGTCGCCGACGCGAAGCGCAGGGTCGCCCGTCTCGGAGCGCACGTTCTGTTCGTTGAGGAGGACTATATTGCCGTTGCTGACGTTGGAGAGTTCCGCGCGCAGGCGCGAGATAGAGCGTATGACGGCATGATGGCGCGAGACGCGCAGGTCGTCTATGCGTATGTCATTGTCCGGCGCGCGACCGATGGTCAGCGTGCGCCCTTCCGGCAATTCCCACTGACGCTTTAAGCCTTCTATCTCTTGAATCGCGAACATAATCGTCTACTGCAAAGGCCCGATCATTCATGCTGGCGGACAAAGACTCGCTCGACTGTCGGCTCGCCGCTTCCCTGCTGCTTTCCGTTACGACGCTCGGCAAAGTAAGCGATGGTGTGTTTGAGCCCTTCGCTTAAAGGGATACGCGGCTGCCAACCCAGAAGCTCCTGCGCGCGTGTGATGACGGGCTGGCGTTGCTTTGGATCATCCTGCGGCAGAGGGCAGTACACAATTTCTGCGCGCAGGCCGCAGATGCGCGCGACCTCTTCGGCCAGCTCTTTGATCGTAAACTCGCTCGGATTACCAAGGTTCACAGGGTCGTGAATAGCATCCGTGTTCATCAAGCGAATCAGCCCATCGACCAGATCATCCACATAACAGAAGGAGCGCGTCTGTTCGCCAGTGCCGTAGAGGGTCAGCGCCGCGCCGTCCAAAGCCTGCACGATAAAGTTCGAGACCACGCGCCCGTCGTTCTCCAGCATCCTTGGCCCATACGTGTTAAAGATACGCGCGATCCGTATATCCACTCCGTTCTGCCTGTGATAATCCATCATCAAAGTTTCGGCGATACGCTTTCCTTCATCGTAACAGTTACCGCACCAAGCCGCGCGTCCGTTGCGCCGCACACAAATCACATGATTGCGAACATTGACGCAATAAACGTTACCAACGTAATGAATCTGCTCTGGCTCAACCAGATTCGCATCAACCCTTGGACGAATATTGACGCGATAAAGGTCTCGGCCTATAGCATGCGATACAACCGAAGCAGCATAGCCACATCGCAACGCTAGTTCTTGCACATCATCGGCCAGACGCTTCGATTTGCTGTAATAAGCATAGCCGTTCCCTCTTGGCGAACCGTCCCCAAGCATAAGCGCTCGAAACAGGATAAGAGATTGTCGCTGCGACAGCCGTAGGAACTCACGCGGAATGTACTTATCTCCCGAATGGCCTAACGGCTCAAGGAGCGAGACCAGTTGCTTACTACAAATGCGAAATTGATGGTCATCCGATTGGAAAAACTTAAAGCCGAGCCGACTCAGGCAAGCTGCAATCTTCGCGCGGCCAACCGGGCTTTGCTGAGCAATTAAAATATTATAGTCAGCTACATCATAATCCTGCCCACCCATTGCCCTAACACGCCGCCGCACATGAAAACATCCCTCGGAAATATAATAACCAAGGAATTCGAGCCAGACATCCATTTGGACGCGCTTGACATTCACCTTTGAATTTCGGGGTGGGTCACCGAGTTCAAACCACTCTCTTTCCTCGCCGCAAAATTCTCCGCCTGTCAGCACGCGCCATGAAGGCCAGTGTCTCTCCTCATCAGCCTGTAAAAACCTTAACTTACCCGTTTTACTGCGCACGTACATGGCGTGGTTCGGTGTCACACAAAAATCAAACTTGGCATTAGCGAAACGCAACAGGTGGCCGATGTATGGCTGGGCGATATATTCATCAGGGATATGATATTCGATCTTACCTTCAGCGTTGAGAGTTGCGACACGTACACCGTCTTGCAGTTGTGGAAAAGGAATCCAGCCTTCTTCCGTTAAGATTTCGGTGGAGGAATCGTAACAACTGCGAATCCCAATCGGATTGACGTTACCGAAATAGCTTTCGGGCTGCGGGTGAACCAGCGGGTCGCCGTAGACTTCTGAAGTTGATGCCTGAAGGATGCGCGCCTTGACGCGCTTGGCGAGGCCGAGCATGTTGATTGCGCCCATGACGCTCGTCTTGACAGTCTTGACGGGATTGTACTGGTAATGAATCGGCGAGGCTGGACAGGCCAGATTATAGATTTGATCGACTTCGAGCAGGATCGGCTCGATCACGTCGTGGCGCAGCAGCTCGAAATTGCGATCATCGAGCAGGTGCAGCACGTTCTCGCGTCGCCCCGTAAAAAAGTTGTCGAGACAGATCACTTCGTGCCCGTCCGCGAGCAGTCGTTCGCACAGGTGCGAGCCGATAAAACCCGCGCCTCCGGTTATCAATACTCTCATGCTGGTTTCTTTTCGAATGGCGACAGAAGAATCCAAAATCGTCATCGGATCAGGTTCTCACGGTTCGTGATAGAGGGAAAAGTCTTTTGTTTCCCTGATGAATCGCCGGGCTATTTGCCGGCCAACCCTATGCGCCGGGAGGCCAGAGCTTCGTTGAGATGGTTCGGGTGCGCGAGGTTGAGGACAGTATTGCTTAAGACCACCATCAACTCTTCATGCTCGCGGCAAAAGCTGCCGGTCAACGGATGATCCTGCGTTTTGACGACGACGCCTTCTCTCACCCACTGCCAGAATTGCGCCTGCGTCGTCCAGAACTGTTTCCGATCCTGACACACGATGAGCGCCGTTCGCTTCTTCTTCTTTCCCTTTTTAGCACTCACGTCTTGTGTTCCTCCCGAGATGTTTATCCGTCAGGCGCGGGCCATGAAATCTAATGACCGAACTCTTCAAATGTCAACGCGAAGACAAGAGAGCGTGCGCGCGCACTCTCTTACGCGCCGACGCGATTAAAGTCGTCCTGAAGACGAACTATATCATCCTCGCCCAGATAGCTGCCGCGTTGTATCTCTATAAAGACGAGCTGCTCCGCATGGTGCGGATTCTCTATGCGGTGCGCCGCTTCGATGGGGATGTCGATGGTGTCGCCGACGCGCAGGGTAATCTCCTCGTCGTTTAAGGTGACTTTGGCCTCGCCCTCGACGATCATCCAATGCTCCGCGCGGCGGGAATGTTTCTGATAGCTCAAACGCTTTCCGGGCAAGACCTCTATGCGTTTGACCTTATAGGTCTTCCCTTCGTCCAGAACTGTAAACGTCCCCCACGGACGCCGATCAAATCGCGGCGAAGTTTCATCCGCTTCCGCTCTGTCATTTTCCGTCATCCGGCTCTCTTATCCTTTCCCCCTCACAGGAGCTTTTGATTATAGCTCAATCAATATCAGTTCTCACTGCCGCTTCCTTGATTTGAGCAAACACAGGCGGACAAACACAAAGCCCCCGACTTTTATCGGAGGCTTTGTGGTGAATCAAACCGATTCAGAATTGTCTTCGCTTATTTGCCTGTGTTGAGGTACTGAATGCAATCGCCCTGATTCTTGAACGCAGAGCCATCGGCGCGCGTCACTTGAGCGTGGCCGCCGTTCTTGCACTGGTCTTTGCTCGATGCGATGACGTACGGCTCAAAGTCATAAGTCGTGCCGTTGAAGTTCACCAGGTCTGTGTAAACATCATAGAGAGGATTGAATGTTCCGATGTTGACGCCGAAACCAACCACCACTGCACTGGGGCAAATTGCTTTCAGGGTCGCCAGAGAATAGAAGGGCGGGCCGCCCGAACCCTGTGCGATGACGCATGAACCACCGGCGTTGACGGTTCTTGATGACCAGAACTGTCCGGCGTCCACATCCCACTGCTGCCACACATTCGGAATGATGAGCGGGGACGGCGCGCCCAGTCCGTTGTTCTGATAAGGCTCGAAAACAAACGTCGTGAAGCCTGTACAGCCGAGCGGATTAGCAGGAGTTTGAGGACTGGTCAGACCGCCCAAACAAACTGGCAACTGGTAAGAAGGGTCTGCATGGGGAGGCCCGCTCACCTGTCTGGTGTAATAGCTAAGCTCCGTGACGTTCGCCAGGGGCGTGTTTGCATCATGCATGTACTGCGCTTTGGCCGCTGTCGTGGCGTCCGTGGTCAGTTGAAGCGCTCCGATGCCTGAAGGGGCTGTCGAATCCAGAACAAAATTCACCTCACCGCCGGGCCGGGTATCGGCGGTCGTCCAGCCTTGCTGGTTGGTCGGAGTGACGACAATGGTAGTGGCCGCCATCGCCACGAAGGCCAATGTCATGCCGGCGATGGCTGCGATTAACGTCAGCACTAAAAATCTTTTAACTTTCATCTTTACTCTAATCTCCTTACGAGAGGGGCAAGCAACTGCGAACAACAGCAGCGCTGGGTTTAAAGGTTTAAGGAGCAACATCCAGTGTGCTCCTGCTGTTTCCGCACGCACGAAACTTTTCCGCTAGTAGTTAAGCCGGGATTTTACTGTGGGCCGTATGATACAAAATTGGCTGCATAAAGCGGCGCTGAAAGGAGCGCGCTGATCCTGAGCCAAATCTACGGAACGGAAGTGGAAGAAAATCTGAACTTCGCGGCAATTGCACTATTCCGATGGGCTGCCCTGCGTGCGTCACGGCCTAACGCGCGTCAGCAGTACTCAAGTGTCATTTAAAAAGTAAGCGTACTCTATAGTTAACTAAGCCACTTGTCAAATGATCAAGAGATAGAAATTCTTAATCGCGAGCTTATTACTTATCTTCATTCCCGGAGAGTGTTGAGCCAACCAATTCAGGCGAAGTCGCGGGCTTATTACTTTAGAGATTTCCAGAGTGTTAAAGGCATGTCCCGGTTGCAAAATCCTTGAGGGACGTAAGACAATTTGCGGGAAGCATTAATGCGATAAGATTTAGGGGTCGTGAGGCGAAGGTTTATTTTGGATGTGCGAACAGTAACGGCCACGCGGTATGTCACGCCGCTGCGCGAGGGCGGCTCGCTGCCGGCGATTGTCGAAGCGGACGACGACGGGCTCTACGTCCTGAAATTTCGCGGCGCTGGACAGGGGCCCAAAGCGCTGATCGCGGAATTGATCGCGGGCGAAATCGGGCGCTCGCTCGGACTCCCCGTGCCCGAGATTGTTTTCGTGGAATTGGACGGCGCGCTCGCAGACACAGAGCCCGACCCGGAGATTCAAGACCTCTTAAAAGCAAGCGTCGGACTCAACCTCGCGCTCGATTACCTGCCCGGCTCTGTGACGTACGATCCTCTGGTCGAAAAATTGACACCTGAGCTGGCTTCAATGGTCGTCTGGTTCGATGCCTTCGTGACGAATGTGGATCGGACTCCGCGCAATGCGAACATGCTCATGTGGCACAAGAAGCTTTGGCTGATAGATCACGGAGCGGCGCTCTACTTTCATCATACTTGGGCCAACTACATGGAGCGCAGCCGCAGCCCTTTTCAACAGATCAAAGATCATATCCTGCTTCCGTCCGCGAGCAGGTTACAGGAGACGGACGCTCCCTTAGCAGAGCGCCTGACGCCGGACGTGATAAAAGAGATCGTCAACCTTATTCCTGACGCATGGCTCAAAACTGGCGCTCCATCTCTGAGACCGGAAGAGTACAGGCAGGCGTATGCG
>DATLMN010000272.1:0-28054 GCA_035537255.1 Pyrinomonadaceae bacterium
GGAAAACATGGTTCGACCATGAGCCGCGAAGGACTCTATCAGCGCATCTTCATCGTGCTCGCGCTGGAACTCTGGATGCGGAAACACAATCTTTCGTGGTGATAAGTGCTTGCCTTGTCAGTACCGCATGCGGTAGCGGGCGGGTTATCAAGGTTGAGCACCCGCCCGAGACCTTTGGCGATACTGACAGTCCGGCGCTCTAACTGAGTAGAAGAGATTTCATGGGAGCAACGCTCAAAAGCAGTGGTTCAGAAAAGAGCGCGAAGCCGCGCGTTTTTCTCGCCGCCAACTTCCTCTCAAAGAGCGGTGGGAGCCGTTCCGTTGTCGAAGACTTGTGCGAGCATTTGGAGCGCGATGGGTACGGCCTGATCACGGCTTCGCCTTACCGCAGCGGCGCGTTGAGAGGCGCGCACCTGCTCCTGACGGCCTTGAGGCGTCAACGCGACTATGACATCGCCGTCGTCGATCTTTACAGCGGCAGAGCTTTTCTCATCGGCGAAGCGCTGTCCGTCCTGCTCAGTGCTCTGCGTCGTCCGTTCATACTGGTGCTCAGGGGCGGCGAGCTGCCAGAGTTCGCCAGCCGTCATCGTGAGCGCGTGCGTGCTTGTCTTAATCGCGCGGCAGTCGTCACTGCTCCGTCATCGTACTTGCTGGAAAGGATGCGACCCTTCCACACGGATTTGCGTCTGCTGCCCAATCCCGTGAACCTTTTTGATTATGAATACGAGCTGCGACGACGCCCGCGCCCGCGTCTCGTCTGGCTGCGGTCATTTCACGAAATCTATAACCCCACGATGGCCCCGCGTGTCCTGGCTGAACTTAAAGATGAGTTTCCAGATATCAGCATGATTATGGTCGGCAGGGACAAGGGCGACGGCAGCTTAGAGCGCACGCGGCGCGTGGCAGCAGAACTTGGCGTAGAGGATCGCATCACATTTGCGGGCGGCGTGCTCAAACGCGAAGTGCCTCGGTGGATAAAACGCGGCGACATTTTTCTGAACACGACCGATGTGGATAACACGCCCGTGAGTGTGCTCGAAGCCTTGGCGTGCGGGTTGTGCGTCGTGAGCACGAATGTCGGCGGCATACCTTACCTGCTTGAAGACGAGCGCGACGCATTGCTCGTTCAGCCGCGCGATGTGCAAGCGATGAGTCGGGCTGTCCGGCGCATTCTGACAGACTCGCTGCTCGCCGAGCGTTTGTCGGAGAACGCGCGACGCAAGGCGCAGCAGTTCGATTGGCCTTTGATCTTACCGCAATGGAAATCGCTGCTCACGGCGGAGGCGGCGAAACGCACACATGGCAACGGCGCGCAGGAAAAACTGGCCTGAGGGCAAGCGTTTCGCCTTCACGATTTTCGACGACACGGACTGGGCGACGCGCGAAAGAGTTGCGCCCGTCTATGAGCTGCTGGCCGATCTTGGCATGCACGCGACAAAATCAGTCTGGGTATTTGATGGAGAGAGCGCCCGCGCGGAGAACGAGGGGGCGACCTGCGAGGAACGTGAATACCTTGAATGGATTCTCTCGCTTCAGCGTCGCGGATTCGAGATCGGCTTACACAACATCGCGCCCGCGACTTCTTCCAGAGAGCGGACGCGCCGAGGGCTTGATCGCTTTCGCGAACTCTTCGGTAATGGCAAGATCATTCACTGCAATCATCTGGGGTGTACGGAGAATATCTATTGGGGTGCGGCGCGCCTGACGGGCTGGCGACGCCTCGTCTATAACACACTGACGCGCGGGCGCAATGGACATAACTCTCGCGGCCATATCGAAGGCGACGAGCTTTTCTGGGGCGACCTCTGCCGCGAACGCATCAGCTACGTGCGAAATTTCGTCTTTAACGGACTGAACACGCTCGCCGTCTGCGAGCAGATGCCGTATCACGATCCGTCCAAGCCGTATGTCAATTACTGGTTCGCTTCCGCCAACGGTTCAAGCCTGCGCCGGTTCCTTGAGAATTTCACCTATGCGGCGATTGATCGTCTGGTCACAGAGGGCGGGCTCTGCGTCGCCTATGTTCACTTCGCCGCCGATTTCGCGCGTGATGGTCGCGTTGATGCTGAGTTTAAGAAGCGGCTTGAGTACATCGCGGCGCAGGATGGTTGGTTCCCGACCGTATCTGAAGCGTTAGACTATTTGCGCGATGGACAGAGCACGGAAGAGCGAAGCATCAAGGCCGGAGACTTGCGGCGACTTGAAATGAGATGGCTCGCCAGCAAAGTCTTGGGTGGTACTTCATAAATAAGGAATTAACAGGGATAGACAGGATGAACAGGATAAAGAAAAAGCTATGCACAGTTTATGCAGTAATGCTTTTGTATTTTATCTTGTCTATCCTGTCCATCCTGTTAATTCCTTCTCATCTCTGCCAGTCACTTTAGGAGTAGGCGCTCTTAATGTTAATCGATTCAAATAATAAATCGAATTTAGAGTCCGATACTCTGCGCGTCGGGGAGGATGTCGTTTTACGTGAAGCGACAGAGCGCGAGGTTGCCGCGTGGGATGAAACGGTCGCGCGCTTTGGTCATCAACGCATCTTTCATAAGACGTGCTGGCTGCGCTATCTCGAAACCGTCTCCAAGGGTAAGACCCTGTTTTTAATCTACGAGAAGGGCGGGGACGTGGTCGGCTGCTTGCCCGGACTGCTCGTGCGTAAAGGGGGCTTGCGCATCTTCGGCTCGCCGCTCGCGGGATGGCAGACGGAGAGCATGGGCCCAGTCTTTGACGCAACGCGTATCACAGCTTCGGAGATCAGCCGACCGCTCGCGCCGTTTCTGCGCAAAGCTTACGGCGTGCAGCATATCGAATTGACGAGCGCGCACATGGACGCAGGAGTGATGGGCGCGCACAGGTTTAGAGGCAGACAAGTCTCGACCTATCGCGTGCCGCTCTTTCCCGCCGACGCAGAGCGCGCGCTGAAGAATTTCAAGGCGACGGCGCGAAATCGTGCCCGCAGAGGTATCAGGCTCGGCCTGATCGCGCGCTTTGAAACAGAGGAGTCTTTCGTTGACGAGTTCTATGACCAGATGAGAGAGGTCTTCAAGCGGCGCGCCGTTTCCATCCCATTCACACACCGGCGCGTGCTCGAATGCTTCCGTCATCTCAAGGCGAGTGGAAATCTGCTGGCCGTCTCCATACGCCTGCCCGACGAGCGCGAGACGTGCATCGCCACCGGACTTTTCATGATTGACGGGCGAGAGCTGCATCTGTGGGCATGGGCCCACCGGACGATTTACGGCTCGTACAGTCCGATGGAACTCCTGACTTGGACGGTGATGCAAAAAGGCATGGAGGCCGGATGTGTGACGCTCGATTTGGCGGGCGGCGGCGACGCCAAGCTCAAATACGGAGCCGTGATGGATCGCTCCCTTCATCATTGGATGTGGAGTCGCTACGAGTGGCTGGCCCAATTGCGTGACGGCGCAGAGAAAGCATATCGCTGGCAGCAACGTTTGAGAGGCCGCATCGCGCGAGGCATGAGCGTGCGCTCACCCGCGTCGCCTCTTCAAGTAAAGGTTGACGAAAGCGCGGCGCAAGCCGGTTTAGAAGGCAGGGTGGCCGCCGCTTGCGGCGTCGAAGCCGGAAAGCGTTGAGCGTTGGTCTCGAAGCACGATTCGATGAACAAGAAACTGTTGCGCCTCTATCATCAATCTCCAGCGTGGCTGCGTTCGGCTGCGGCCTCGGCGCGCGGGCTGCAACTGCGTTCGTGGCGATACGGGCCGGAGACCGAGCGCCTGATCGAAGAAGCGCTTGAACGTGAAAGGTGGGACACTTCGCGCTGGCGCGAGTGGCAGGATGAGCGCCTCGCTTATATTCTTCATCGCGCCGCGACGCGAGTTCCTTACTATCGCGAGCATTGGAACGAGCGCAGGCGACGGGGCGACGCGGCTTCATGGGAGGACTTGAAAAACTGGCCCGTGCTTGAGAAAGAGACGCTCAGGGAGAACCCTCTGGCCTTCGTCGCAGACGATTGCGATGTGGGGGCCATGTTCCACGATCACCCGAGCGGCACGACGGGCAAGTCGCTAGACCTCTGGCTGAAGCGCGAGACCGTGAGGAGTTGGTATGCGCTCTCGGAAGCGCGCTGGCGCAAGTGGTACGGCGTGACGAGGCGCGACCGCTGGGCCATCCTTGGCGGGCAGATGGTCGTGCCCACAGCCGTGCGGCGTCCTCCGTTCTGGGTCTGGAACGCCGGGCTCAAACAGCTCTACATGTCCTCGTATCATCTTGCGCCCGATCTCGTCCCGCACTACCTGGACGCACTCAAGCGTTACCGCGTCAAGTACCTGCTCGGCTATCCCTCTTCGTTGTACGCGCTGGCGCGCGAGATGTTGAAGCTCGGTCGGCGAGATTTGCCGATGGCGGTCGTCGTAACGAATGCCGAGCCGGTCTTTAAACATCAGCGTGAAACAATCTCGTCAGCCTTCGCGTGTCCAGTGCGCGAGACTTACGGGATGGCGGAGACGGTCGCGGCGGCGAGCGAGTGCGAGGCAGAACGTTTGCACCTGTGGCCCGACGCGGGCGTCTGTGAGTTGCTCACGAACGGAGAGCCTACGCCTCGCGGCTCGACGGGTGAGCTTATCTCGACGGGACTTTTGAACGCAGACATGCCGCTCATTCGTTACCGCGTCGGTGATCGCGCCACGTTGCCGCGTGAAGAGACACCATGCGCGTGCGGGCGGCGGCTTCCGACGCTCCTCTCCGTTGACGGGCGCGTGCAGGACACGCTCTATACGATGGACGGTCGCAGCATCGGTTGTATTGATACTGTCTATGACTCGGAGTTGCCGCTGCGTGAGGCGCAGATTATTCAGGAGTCTCTCGGTCGGGTCAGAGTGCGCTATGTGCCTGCGCCGGAGTGGACGCAAGCTGCGGGCGCATCTCTCATCGCGGGCATGCGTGAACGTATGGGCGCGGTCGAAGTAATTCTCGAAGAGGTCAGGGAAGTGCCGCGTACCGCGAGCGGAAAGTTTCGTCCGGTCATTTGTAATCTTTCACCCGAGGAACGTTTGCGCGTGGAAGGGGCTAGCCAATGAAGACGAGTCCGGCGCAGACGAAGCCGCGTCCTTTCGTCTCTCTCATCATGCCCGTGCGCAACGAGGCCGCATTCATCGCGCGCGGCCTGAGTGCAGTAATGGCGCAGGATTACCCGCCGGAGCGCATGGAAGTGATCGTCGTTGACGGGATGTCGGATGACGGAACACGCGAGGTCGTGCGTTCATTCGCGGAACATCATACGAACCTGCGCCTGCTGGACAATCCCGGCAGGATCGTCTCGACGGGATTGAATCTTGCATTAAGGCAGGTCGCAGGCGAGGTCATTATCCGTGTCGACGGGCACTGCGAAATCGCTGAGGACTACGTGAGCCGTTCAGTCCAGTGTTTAGAGGAAGAAGAGGCGGACGGGGTCGGTGGGCCAATCGAGACGATTGGCGATTCGCGGGTCGCACGCGCCATTGCGCTTGCCATGAGTTCCAGGTTCGGCGTGGGCGGCTCGGCCTTTCGCACTGTCAAGGACAGGCGAATGTACGTCGAGACGGTGGCTTTTCCAGCCTATACGCGCCGTGCGATTGAGCGCGCGGGACTTTTCGATGAAGAGTTAGTGCGCAATCAGGATGATGAGTACAACTATCGCCTCTGTAAGCTGGGCGGGCGGCTTCTTCTCGTGCCGGAAATTCGCTCGCGCTATTACAGCCGCAGCAGCTTTCGCTCGCTCTGGCGACAGTATTTCCAGTACGGTTACTGGAAGGTGCGCGTCATGCAAAAGCATCCTCGACAGATGCGCCTGCGACAGTTCGCGCCTCCGCTCTTTGTCCTCGCGCTCATAGTCGCGCTCACGGTCGCGCCTTTCTCTGCGCTCGGCGCTTTGGCGCTCACACTGTTACTTGCCCTTTATACGCTGGCGAATTTCGCCGCCTCTGTGCTCTCTCTGAGAAATGAAGAAGCCGGGTTGCTGCCGCTTCTTCTTCTGGCCCATCCGACGCTTCATCTATCTTACGGCGCGGGCTTTCTGGTCGGGTTGGCGCGGTTCTGGAATCGCTGGGCCGCCGTGCGCAGTCCGGCGAGCGACGGCGCGAACGCAGAGCGCGAGACGGTCAAGCAGTTGGGCGTTCCAGCCAAAGAGCGTTCGTTGGTTAATGAATCCGCCGAATAAAAATCGGCGGTGTTTGACAGTCCTGACAGTCAGGAAAGAAAAGAGATGAGCATTCAAGTTCCGTTCTTTCGCCCGCAAGTCGGCGAGGCTGAGATCGCAGAGGTCGTCGACACTCTGCGTTCGGGCTGGCTCACGAGCGGGCCGAAGGTCACTCGCTTCGAGCAGGAATTTGCCGCGCGTGTCGGCGCGTCTCACGCCGTCGCCGTCAACTCCTGTACCGCCGCGCTCCACCTTGCCGTCGAAGCGCTCAACTTGCGACCCAATCAGGCGGTGCTTGTTCCCACGATGACATTCGCCGCGACCGCCGAGATCGTCCGCTATCAGGGCGCGTTCCCGCTGCTCGTTGACTGTGACCCGCAGACCGGGAACATGAACATGGAAGATGCGGCGCGGAAACTTGAGCGACTCCGAGCCGGAGAATTCAGAGACATGTACGGCACGAACGCAGAAGTCACGGCGGTCGGTATTATCCCTGTACACGTCGGCGGATTGATGATGGATACGGATGCACTCCTTGGTTTCGCTGCGGAGCATGGTTTGTGGGTGGTAGAGGATGCGGCGCACGCTTTTCCCGCCGCATGTAGAAGCGACGAGCAGTCGCGCTGGCAAACCTGCGGCGAGGCGACTGCGTCCGTCAGTTGCTTCTCCTTTTATGCGAACAAGACAATTACGACCGGCGAAGGCGGGATGGCGACGACAGACGATGCTCATTTGGCGGCGCGCATGCGCTCGATGTCGCTGCACGGACTCTCGCACGACGCCTGGCAAAGATATTCCGGGGGCGGTAGCTGGGATTATCAGATCATCGCGCCGGGTTACAAATACAACCTGACGGACATCGCCGCCGCCATCGGGATTCACCAACTGGCACGCGCCGACGAGATGAGAAAGGAGCGCGAGAAGATCGCTGAGTACTATCTTGAGCAGTTGGCAGATACGGAAGAGCTGGAGCTGCCCGTCACGAACGCCAACCGCATACACGCCTGGCATCTCTTTCCCATTCGTCTACGGCTTGAGCGTCTCACGATCAGCCGTAACAAGTTCATCGAAGAGCTAAAGCAAAGGGGTGTCGGCTGTTCCGTCCACTGGCGACCCCTTCACCTGCATCCTTATTACCGCGAGACGTTCGGCTGGCGGCCCGAAGATTTTCCCTCGGCGACCAAAATGTGGGAGCGCCTTGTCAGCCTGCCGATTTTTCCGGGCATGCGCCAAGACGAGTTGGCCCATGTCGTCTCTACGGTGAAGAGTCTTTGCGCGCGAAACTCTAAAGCCGTCGCGCGCACCTTTTTAGAAGAGGCGAGTGTCGCAATATCTTGAGAGAGGATGAAGTATTGCACGGGCAAGCGAAGGGTAAACGTGGCACGCGCCGACTCTGGTTCGGCGGCGCGCTCGTCTTGCTCCTTCTCGTCGCTTCGTTTGCCGTCTATACGTTCAAGCTGGGCGATGGCTCTAGTGGTCAAACATCGCGTTCGACGCGCAGGCGCGAGACAAATCCCATCTCCTATGCAGAGGTGCGGAGGGAAGAAGACCCAGCGCCTCCGCCTTCGCATCCAGTGCCAACCGGCGGCACACAGTTTTACGTCGCAGATCAGGGAAGGCCGGATGGAGACGGGAGCAAAAATCGTCCCTGGGATTTAGCGACGGCGCTCTCGCAGCCCGCGCGCGTCAAAGCCGGAGACACCATCTGGCTGCGCGGCGGCACATACAAAGGCGCGTTCAAAAGCAAGCTGTCAGGCGAAGCGGGGCGACCGATTCTTCTCGCTCAATTCACGAACGAACGCGCAACGATTGACGGCTCGCTCATAGTCGAGGGCGCATGGACGACCTACTGGGGTTTCGAGGTCACGAACTCCGACACAGACCGCACGCGCGAGAGGCCGACCGGCGTGGAGATAACAGGCGCGCACACCAAGTTCATCAATCTAATCGTGCATGACTGCGGCAACGGCATAGCCTTCTGGTCAACGGCCGTTGATGGAGAACTCTACGGCAATATCATCTACAACAATGGCTGGCAATCCTCTTCCATGGAGCGCGGTCACGGTCACGCCCTCTATACGCAGAACGAAGAGGGCACGAAACTGATCCGCGACAATATTATGTTCAACCAGTTCGGCTGGGGCATACACGCCTACACGGAAGAGGGCGAGATCAAAGGCTTTAACTTTGAGGGCAACGTCTCTTTCAATAACGGCGCGGCCACAATTGAGGACGAAGGCTACGACAACATACTGGTGGGCGGGGAAAGGCCCGCCGCGCGCATCATGCTGACGAGCAATTACACTTACGAGACTCTGACCAAAACGGACACGAAGCCGAACGTGCGTCTGCATTACGGGGCGACAGGGAATCAAGACCTCATCGTGCGAGACAATCGCTTCGTCGGTGGCAGCCTCGTCGCCTCCGTACGCGACTGGCAGAGCATTACGATGACGGGCAACTCCTTTTACGGTTTGCAGCAACTCGTCACGCTCGCCGTGCCCGACGGCGTCAAGGCTTCGGCTTATAACTGGGACTCGAACACCTATTTTCAGGGCAGGGAATCCGAAGCATTCAGCTTTCAGGGTAAGTCGCTAGGTTTCGCTGAGTGGCAGCGTGCGACGGGCTTTGATCGCAACAGCCAATCTTTAAGCAACGCGAAGGGACGGCCCGAAGGCGTCGAAGTCTTTGTGCGCCCGAACCAGTACGAGCAGGGCCGCGCGCACGTCGTCATCTACAACTGGGATTTAAAAGATGTGGTCGAGGTGGACGCCAGGGGTCTTCTGCCCTTGGGTGCAAAATACGAAGTGCGCGCCGCAGAGAACTACTTCGGAGCGCCCATTCAAGCGGGCACATACGACGGCAAACCGCTCCGTTTGGTCGTAAATAATTTGAAGACTGCGCAGCTTATCGGTGGAACGGTGAGGCTTGAAACGAGCGCGCCGGAGTTCGCCGTCCTGATTCTCCTCAGAAAGTCCTGAGCATCACTGACCTGCGGAGCATTTTACTAATGGCGATGGCTGAGACGAGAAGCGAGAGGACGCGTGCCGCTGAGCCTGCGACTGCCGTGACGATCAAAAGCGGTATCCCGCGCGCGTGCGAGGCCGTGGCGGCGCTCGCGGCCCTTCTGGTGTTCTCTCCGTTGATCTGTGCGGCGGCGCTCGCGGTCGCCCTCTCGTCGCGTGGGCCTGTGCTCTTCAGGCAGCGGCGTATGGGTCTTGGCGGAAGAGAGTTTACGCTCTACAAGCTGCGTACGATGCGTGTAGACATAAGGGCGGCAGGGCCACAGGTGACGGCGCGCGACGATGAGCGCATAACTCGCTTAGGGAAATTCTTAAGGCGCACGAAACTGGACGAGTTGCCGGAATTGTGGAACGTCTTGATAGGCGATATGTCTTTGATTGGCCCACGCCCGGAAGTCCCAAGGTACGTTGATCTCAATAATCCACAGTGGCGGCTGGTGCTTGAGGCGCGTCCGGGTCTGACCGATCCTGTGACCCTGCGCCTGCGTAACGAGGAGATGCTGCTCGCGCGTGTCGAAGGCGACCGCGAGAAGTTTTATCTGGAAACCTTACAGCCGTTCAAGCTCAAAGGTTATCTGGAATACCTGCGTGAGCGTAGCTGGCAAACGGATGTGAAAGTTCTCTGGCAGACCTGTCTGGCCGTCATGTTGCCCGGCAGGGCCGACCAGCTCACGATTAGCGAGCTGGAAGCCTCTCCGGCCGCCGCAGAGAACGCGCGCCGTAGATGTAGATAAGCGGTTTCGAGTGGCGGGTACATGACTGCCACGTTTTCGCTTGAACTCAAAAGGTTTTTGTCGGGCGACGGGCTGTGCGGAAGCCGATGTCGCTAGAGCTTAAAGGTAACTCGTTTCGATGAACTGACGCTCGAACATAACACAGATTCAAAGGAGGGCGCTTCCGCCCGCGTCTAGTATCAGGCGTGGGGGGAGGCGCTTAGAGTTTTATGATGGAGAAAGATAGTAAACAACTCCGCACACGTTTAGGACTGGTCAAGCTGCACGCCAAACGGTATCAATTGGCGGTTGACCTCTCTGTCTTGATGGGCGCGTTCGTCTTCGCATACTTGCTGCGGTTCGACTTCACCCTGACTGAGCAAGACCTGCACCGTTTGTTGATCCAACTGCCTTACGTGGTGCTCATAGAATTTCTGGCGCTGCTGCTGGCGGGTGTTTATACCTTTATCTGGCGCTACGTCGGGATGGCCGAAGTGAAATCTTTCTTCATGGCCGGGTGGTGGTCATCGCTCGTCGTGCTGGCGCTGCGTTTGGGCTTGCCGGAGAGGATGGACGATTGGCGCGTGCCGCTCTCCGTGATTCTGATGAACACCTTCTTCGCGGCGGGCGGAACACTCGGTGCGCGCGTGCTGCGCCGCGCCGTCTATGAGTGGGAGAAGAGATTACAGGAAACGACGGGTCAGGGTCACGGCCATCGAAAGTCTGTGTTGCTGGTCGGCGCGGGGCGTGCCGGAATGATCGCGGCGCGCGAGATCAGAAGCCGAGGCGGCATGGGCCTCAAGATCGAGGGCTTTGTTGATGACGACGCCAACAAACAGGGAAAGATGATTCAGGGTGTGAAGGTGCTCGGCACGACACAAGACCTGCCGTTTCTGGTCAGAGAGTATGAGCTTGACCATGTGATTATTACCATCGCCCACGCCTCTCGACGGGAGTTTCGCCGCATTCTGGACATCTGCGAGCAGGTCTCGCTCAAAGTGAAAGTTATCCCCGGCCTTGACGATATTATTCAAGGGCGTGTGAGGCTGACGCGCATACGCGACCTTCAGATCGAAGACCTACTGGGGCGCGAGCCTGTTCATCTGGACGAAGAGAATGTGATGCGGTTTCTGACGGGCAAGACCGTGATGGTGACGGGCGGCGGCGGCTCCATCGGCTCCGAGCTGGCGCGACAGGTAGCCAATTTCGCTCCCGGCAAGCTGCTGCTGGTGGAACGTGCGGAGTTCGCGCTCTTCGAGATCGAACGCGAGCTGCGAAGCCTCTGGCCCGAGCTACGGATCGTCCCGCTGGTCGCAGACGTGTGCGACGAGCCGCGCCTGCGCTCCATCTTTGAAGAGCACGAGCCGCAGGTCGTGCTCCACGCCGCCGCGCACAAGCATGTGCCGATGATGGAATCCAACGCCGCCGAGGCCGTGAAGAATAACGTGCTGGCCACTAACCTGCTCGGCGAGATCGCCGGCGAGAACGGGGTCGAAGTCTTCGTCCTCATCTCGACGGACAAGGCCGTTCGTCCAACCTCTGTGATGGGCGCGTCAAAGCGCGTCGCCGAATTGATGATTCAGGACTTGAACGCTCGTCATGCGACGCGCTACGTGGCGGTGCGCTTCGGCAACGTCATTGGCTCAACCGGCTCAGTCATTCCGATCTTCCTCGAACAGATACACAGAGGCGGCCCTGTGACCGTCACCCACCCGAACATGATGCGTTATTTCATGACCATCCCGGAAGCCGCACAGCTAGTCCTTCAGGCCGGGACGATGGGGCGCGGCGGTGAGATATTTATTCTGGATATGGGCGAGCCCGTCTCTATTCTGGACCTCGCGCGAGACACCATTGCGCTCTCCGGGCTCAAACCTTACGAAGACATTGACATTGTATTTACAGGAATCCGTCCCGGCGAAAAACTGTTCGAGGAACTGAACATGGCGAATGAATTGGTCGGGAAGACCAGTCATCCAAAGATTTTCATCGGCGAGATCGCCGCCTATCCCGAAGAGAAGATAGAGCACGCACGCGCAGAACTGTTTCGCCTCACGCGCAACGGTCACAGCCGTGAGCTGTATAAATTCCTCAGCGAGCTATTACCAGAGGCCCAGCTCGCGGCCTCCTTTATCCCTCCAAACACCGTTGCTGTGCAATCACAGGATATGCGTCCGGCCGGGATCGATTGCCGTGTCGAGCTGGAAGAGATCATGTGAGCGTGCTGTCATACTGCTGCAATTTATCAAGCCTGTGATTTCGCATATAGCCCGGAACATCACGTCGCACACAGTAAGCCTCCAAACTTGCGCTGTCTTTGACCTGTAAGCCTTTGGAGGGGTCTGCTCTCCGCTTGCCACGGGCGAAGCTTTAGCCAAAGGTGGCAAAGTTACATAAAGGGAAGCGTTTTATGCCCATTATTCGGCGCATAATGAGACTCTGTCGTCCCCACTTTTTATTAAAAATTTACCCCTCAAACGAGCAACTATCAGGCAGGAAAGTCCATCTTATCCTCTCTTATCAAGTGGCCCCCATCCACCTTGTTTCCCGCGCCGGTTTTATAAGTTCACAGAAGCTATTCCGGGTAGTTTCCTCGAAGCCTTGGGACAAGTCCGCCTTTTCTTATATTCCCGATACTAATTCAGAGTAATCATCCTGTTCGATAGTTTAAGCGGAGACTAAAAAATTGCCTCGCACAAATCAGAAGCTCAATTTTCATATCGGGCGAACGTTGATCGGGTTATTCACCCTCTTGCTGGGAGTAACACAGATCGTATCTGCGCAATCTTTCGCCCCCGCTGTTCAATATCCGGTCGGCACACAACCTTTCTGTGTCGCCGTCGGAGACTTTAACGGCGATGGCAAGACAGACGCCGTCGTGGGCAACAACAGCGATAAGACGATCAGCGTTTTATTGGGTAACGGCAACGGGACCTTCAACGCAAAGGTTGATTACACGGTCGGCGCGAGCCCTAACGCGGTCACGGTGGGCGATTTTAATGGTGACAGCAAGACTGATATTGCCTCGGCCAATTCATTCAGCAATCTGAGTAACGTAAGTATTCTGTTCGGTAACGGCGACGGCTCCTTTGGAGCTAAAACAGACTATCGTCTGGGGGAGTTTGCGCTGCCCAATTCCATCGCCGTTGGCGATCTCAATGGGGACGGCAAAGCTGATTTAGCGACGGCGAATGAGGGCGGCGGAGCCAGCGTACTGCTCAATGTCGGAGACGGCACATTTCGCGCCGCTGTTAACTATATTACCGGCAACTTTACCACCTCGGTCGCGATCAACGATCTTAACGGCGATGGCAAACTTGACCTGGCCGTCACAAGTTACGGAGGCAATAACGGAATCGTCAGTATCTTTTTGGGCAATGGCGACGGCACGTTTCCGGCGGCGGTCAACTATGCTGCCGGGCCGAGCCCTTTCGCGGTCATCAGCGGAGACTTTAACGGCGACAGTAAGCCTGACTTGATAACGGCCAACATACAGGTCAGCAGCATCAGCGTGCTGCTGGGTAACGGCAACGGCACTTTTAATCCCGCGACCAACTATCCGACAGGGAACACAGCCTTCGGGCTGGCGGCAAATGATTTCGATGGTGACGGCAAAACGGATATAGCCGTCGGGGCAAACGGCGGATACCTGGCAGTGCTTTCAGGGAATGGAGATGGCACTTTTAAGCGCCCGACAACTTTTGAAGTCCCGGCCTTCGCCCTCGCGGCGGGAGATTTTAATAAGGACGGCAAGCCGGACCTGTTAACGGTCAGCAACAGCACGAACGGCGTTGTCAACGTGCTGCTCAATCAGACAGGGCCTCATCAGATCAGCGGTCTCATCGTAGATGAAAATAACGCTCCACTGAGCGGTGTGACTGTGAGACTAAGCGGTGCGACGCCGGTCACTGCCATTACTGCCAGCAATGGCAGCTATGCCTTCAGAGACCTGGCCGCTGGCGTCAACTATACTGTCACTGCGACAAAAGAACATTACACTTTTTCGCCACAGAGCCAGGCGTTCGATAATTTGTCGACCAACGTGACGGCTAATTTCACCGGCACACTGTTAAGGTACTCTTTGAGCGGTGTCGTGCGTGATTTTAATAATGTTCCACTGGGCGGTGTTTTGATGACCCTCGGCGGCACGGTCTCAAGCACAACTGTTACAGCCGCCGATGGCAGTTACTCGTTCAAAGCGCTTCCGGGCGGAGGGAGCTATGCGATTACTCCCTCTTTAGATAAATATACTTTCTCGCCGCCGACGCAAACATTCAACAATCTGTCAGCCGTCCGGACGGCCAACTTCACAGGCTCGCCGGTCACTTATAGCATTAGCGGTTTCATCAGCAATACCACCACAGGGTTCGGCGTGCAAAGTGTCATAGTCTCTTTGAGCGGCACTGTCTCAGCCATCCAGATAAGCTCCGTCGGCTCGTATTCCTTCACGGGCCTCCCGGCGGGCGGCACTTACACGGTTGCTTTCACCACGTTCAAGCCGGGCGAGCTTTTTACCAGATTTATAGTCGCACAGCCGACAAGCCGGACGTTCACTAATTTAAACGAGAATGTCACCGCCAATTTTTCCGCGACGCTTTTGGAATACTCCACCGGATTTAATCCTGGCAATGTCCTGACAGCCGATTTCAACGGCGACGGCAAACTCGATCTGGTGACGGCGCGCGGCGCTTCTTCTGGAGGAGCTGTGCGACTGGGCAACGGTGACGGCACGTTTCAAGCTCCCATCAATTACGGTAATACGTCTTTTAGCTATATCGCAGTTGCCGACATCAATCGCGACGGAAAGCTAGACATAGTTGGCGGAGGCACAGGCTTCCCGAGTTTATACGTCATGTTCGGCAATGGTGACGGCACGTTCCTTGCGCCCGTCACCAATAACGAGATGTTTGAAAACGCGAGTTTCGGGCTCGCAGACTTCAACGGTGACGGCAAACTCGACCTGGCGGTAATAAAATATCTTGGCAGGCACAATATCGCTATCATGCTCGGGAATGGCGATGGCACGTTTCAGAGTTCCAACAATTATCCGTTGCCGCCGGAAGATTATGTGACTCCTATTGTGACGGGTGATTTCACCGGCGACGGCAAGCCTGATGTGGTCGTCGGGACTCCGACGGGCGTCAAGAT
Source organism: Pyrinomonadaceae bacterium (assembly GCA_035537255.1). Classification (GTDB taxonomy): domain Bacteria; phylum Acidobacteriota; class Blastocatellia; order Pyrinomonadales; family Pyrinomonadaceae; genus DASQYE01. Next base: position 15,024 of record DATLMN010000272.1, read on the forward strand.
GATCGTCAACAATGGCGACGGAACGTTTGGGAGCATAGTGAACTATCCGTTGACCCTTGGGCAGAAGTTCATCGTCGTGGGTGATCTCAATAATGACGGCAGGCCTGATCTGGCTGTAGCCAACTATAGCGCCTGCACCGTGAGCGTGCTTTTAGGAACGAACTCCGGAACATTCGGGAACGCCATAGTTTTTGCCGTTAAAAATACGCCGAGCGATATTAAAATCGGTGATTTCAACGGCGACGGCAAACCCGACTTGGCGGTCACACATAATTTCAATAGTGTAAGCGCGTTCTTCGGTAATGGTGACGGTACATTCCAAAACGCCGTCACTACTACGACGGGCAGCGATCCCTCATCACTTGCGCCCGGAGACTTTAATAGCGATGGTAAGCTTGACCTGTTGACGACCAATAGAGGCAACGGTACGGTCGGCGTGCTGCTTAATGTTCACACTAACGCCGCGCCTGTCAGCCTCAGCGGGCAGATAACGACGGCGCAAGGGACGCCTGTCGAAGGCGTGACGGTTACTCTCGCAGGCTCACAAACCGGGACGACCCTGACCGACGCGAATGGAAACTACACATTCGCCAACCTGCCTGTGGGCGGGACGTACAGCGCGACTCCGTCGAAAACGTTTTACCGATTCAATCCGCGCGGGCAGACCTTTAATGATCTCACCAGCAATCAACGAGCAGATTTTACCGCCGCATTAGCGCCTCTCAGTATCGTCGGGCGAGTGACAGATGCCGAGGGAAATGGGCTCGGCGGAGTCACCGTAACGCTCAGTGGCTCACAATCCGCCACGGCTACTACCAACGCGACCGGCACTTACTCGTTTTTCGATCTAGCGCCGGGCGGTAATTACGTCGTGACACCCACGCCGCTCACGAGTTCTTTCAGCCCGGTCAGCCGCACCTTCAATAATCTGGCGTCTCATCTAGTGGCAGACTTCAGGGCGACGGTGAGGCCGACGATACAATTCAACGCCGCTGGCTACACTGTTAATGAGAACGCTGGCTCGGCCCTCATCACTGTGACCCGCGCAGGCGATACTTTCAGCGCCGTCACAATAAATTATGCGACGAGTGATAACACAGCTTCTGCCGGATCAGATTACACTGCCGCCGCAGGTACGCTCACATTCAACGCCGGAGAGACTTCCAAGACATTCTCAGTCGCCATCACCGACGATACTGTTTACGAGGGTAATGAGACGGTCAAGTTGAGTTTGAGTGATCCCACGGGAAATGCTTTGCTAGGGACGCAGAGTTCATCCGTCTTGACCATCATTGAGAATGATTCGTCGGCCTCGACATTGCAATTGAATCAGAGCAGCTACAGCATCGCCGAAGGCAACGGCTCTCTACAGGTGCTGGTCAATCGTTCGGGCGATTCGTCTCTGCCCGTCACGGTCAACTATGCGACCTCCGACGCAGCAAACTTTCTACAGAACTGCAATGTCATGAACGGGGCTGCCACTTCTCGTTGCGACTATGTCGGTGTCCTTGGCACGCTACACTTCGCCGCAGGTGAGACCTCCAAGACCATCTCGATCCCCATCGTTGACGACACATATCTGGAAGGCGCTGAGAACTTCTCGCTCTCTTTATCGCATCCTTCGGGTGGAGCTATGATCGGGACTAACCAGACAGCTCCCATCCAGATCATCGATAATGACAATACAGGCCAGGTTAATCCGATAGATGAGACTAACTTCTTCGTCCGCCAACACTACATAGATTTCCTCGGTCGCGAGCCAGACCCTGCGTCTATCGGCTGGAACAACCAGATCAACAACTGTGTCCCTCTGCAACCCAGTTGCGATAGGTTGTCAGTCTCGCAGGGCATCTACAATTCACCGGAGTTCAAAGATCGTGGATATTTTATCTACAAGTTTTACTCCGTGGCTTTTGGACGCAAACCCAGCTATGACGAGTTCGTGCTGGACCGCGCACGTGTCAGTGGATTTCAGACTGAAGCGGAGCTGGAACAGAGCAAGCTGGATTTCATCGCAGACTTTATGAGTCGTCCAGAGTTTGCTGGCTATGCCGGACTGACCAACGATCAGTATGTGCTCACGTTATTTAACCTCGCGGGTGTGACGCAGGTCACAGTCAATGGGGCAGTAATGAATCTTGCACAGATGCAGGAGTCCATGAGGAATGGGAAGACCAGAGCGCGAGTCTTGAGAGAGATCGCGGAGAGCCCGGAGGTGAGCGCACGCTTTCAGGTGGAGTCAACCATCGTGATGCATTATTTTGGATACCTGCGGCGTGACCCGGATGCGGCGTATCAGGACTGGATTAATATCTACAACCAGACGGGAGACAGCCGCAACGTGACCAACGGGTTTGTGAACTCTCCGGAGTATCGCAATCGCTTCGGTCAGTAAGTGAAGGCCAATTTAACAAACCATAACTGAATAAGCGGCGGGTTAAAAATAAGTATAACCCGCCGCTTTCATTTTGCTTTCAGGCTAAAAAGAAGTCTCCTTTTTCTTGTCACGTTCATCCACCAGGTTGCCGCATCTGAGTAGGCTTGCAGGTTGAAGCATCCACCGGCGTTCCTCAACCATTGCAATTCGCGCTACTTTACGCTAATAATTACCCAGCATTGGGAGTTAGCCTGTGGTGAGAAAGCCAGGAAAGATTTGCCAGCACTAACGGCAAAGGTAATACTGGGAAGAATAGAATCATCCCGACCCACTTTATCCTCAGTATCCTTAGCTACTCCTGCGACACCCAAGGGACTTGAAACCTGTCTGACATACTGACTTGCATTATGACGCCGTCGTCTTTCTCTGCATTGTCACCTGTCTCAAGCGCAACAATCTGATTCCGAATTATTTCTCAGGAGAACTGTCATGACCCCCACCATCAACGCTCATTTACGGGCGCGCCGTATCCTCAAGCTTGCCCTGGTCTTGGTCGCTCTGGCGAGTTGCCTTGCTTTACCTGGCCGGTCTTTGAATTGGTTGCTGCCGTCTGCTTCGGCGACTACTACCGAAGTGGCCGACGAGACGACGGGTGATAATAACTTGGGCCCGGCAACTCCGGGCGTGATCTCTTTCGCCGCGCAAAATTATAGCGCTAATGAAAGCGATGGCGCTGCCGCCATTACTCTGACGCGGACAGGCGGCAGTGATGGCGTGCTCTCCGCTAAGATAACCTTAACGGACGGGACGACTTCTCCGTCAGACTATATCTTGAGCCCGGGCTCTCTTGATCCGACGTTTGTTACTCCGCCTCAAATTGATGGGGGCTCAGCCAGTACGTATTCGTACCCAACCATGGCCTTACAGCCTGACGGCAAACTGCTCTTAGCGAGTGTGAGAGGAGTCTGGCGTCTTAATACGGACGGCAGCGTGGATAATACATTCACTGCGGGCAACGCGATGAACTTCGGAGTCACGACGGTCGCTCTACAGCCCGACGGGAAGGTCATCGTCGGTGGAGCTTTTACGACGATCAACAATCAGCGGGCCAATCGCCTTGCGCGGCTCAATAGCGACGGGAGCCTGGACCCTACCTTCGATGTGGGAACGGGGCCGAATGAGAGCGTGAGTGTGATAGTCATCCAGCCGGACGGCAAATTGCTCATCTCCGGTTACTTTATGAGCTTTAACGGAGTGTCAGTCGGATATGAGCAGATCATGCGCCTGAACTCGGACGGAACTATTGATAATTCGTTTACGCGTGACGGAATACCCGGATTGGCCATAGCCTTGCAGCCGGACGGCAAGATACTGGGAGTCGGCTCCGGAGGCGTCAAGCGGGCCAATGCGGACGGGACGCTTGATAACACATTTAATGCTCAGTTCACCGGCACTTATCCTTTTATCTTTAACATCGTCTTGCAACCGGATGGCAAAATGATCATTGTAGGCATGTTTGATCATGTGGGCGGTCAGGTTGCTTACGGCGTCGCGCGGCTCAATGCGGATGGAAGTGCGGACCCCACTTTCAACACCGGCACGGGCCCTGACACTACTCCACAGGGGCTGGCATTACAGCCGGACGGCAAGGTGCTTATCGGAGGCAGCTTCAACTCTTTCAACGGCACGGCGGTTAATGCTCTGGTGCGACTCAACGCTAATGGCAGCCTTGAGCCGACATTCGTTCCCGCCACTACTAGCCTGTTCGGCTCAACCGCCATCAATAACATATTATTGCAGCCGGACGGAAAAGTGTTCGTCAGAGGTCATCTCTCAGCTTCCGGCTCGAATATCACTAACAGATACCTCGCACGTTTGCGTAATGATCTGTTCGTCACGTGGGCGGCTGGCGATGCGACTAATAAGACAGTCCCGCTGCCTGTTGTTGATGACCTGCTCGATGAACCGGACGAGACGCTTAACCTGACGCTCGTTCCCCTCAACGGGGCATCGGTTGGCGCAAACTCAAGCGCTACCTTGACCATCATAGATAACGACGTGCCGCCATCAATCACGAGCGCGCTGCCGCCTTCCGTGGTCAACGTCAACGCGACTTTCAGCCACCAGTTTACGGCGACAGGCGCGCCCGCGCCGACCTTCAGCGTCTCGGCAGGCAATCTGCCGCCCGGACTTTTCCTCACGTCTGCGGGGCTGTTGTCCGGTGCGCCATTTTCTCCCGGCACATACACCGTCACCGTGAGGGCCAGCAATGGCGTCGCGCCCGCCGCCACGCAGAGCTTTACTATCAAAGTCAACGGCGCTCCGTCGGCGCAATTCAACTCTTACAGCACTATCCAGAACACAACCTTGAGCGTAGCCGCGCCCGGTGTGCTAGGCAATGATAGCGACCCCAACGGCGACCCCATCACGGCGGCTTTGTCCGTCAATCCGTCGCACGGAACTGTCACGCTCAACAGCGACGGCTCGTTCGTCTATGTCCCGACCACAGGCTATTTCGGGTCGGACAGCTTCTCTTATATCGTCAACGACGGAACCCTCAATAGCTTCGCCGCGACAGTGTTCCTGACGATCAATTCCGGCGGAACGCTTGCATTCAGCACTAACGCGTTCAACCAGGTGGAAGATGCAGGGAGCGCGACCATTACTGTCTCGCGCGCGGGAGGAAGCGCCGGAGAAGTCAAAGTAGATTATGCCACCAGCAATGGCACGGCCACTGCCGGGACAGACTATACCGCGACATCCGGCACGCTGATCTTTGCCAACGGTGTGAACACGCTGACCTTCAGCATTCCACTGAGTGCCGATCAACTCATTGAACCGAATGAGACAGTCAACATCGCTCTGAGTAACGTGCAGGGGACAGGCAGCCTTGGCACTCAAAATACAGCCGTGCTGAACATCCTTAACGATGATACGCCTGTGCTGCAATTTCAAAGCTCCGGTTATGGTCTGCCGGAAGGTGGCGGCAGTCTTTCGATTCTGGTCGTCCGCACAGGCGGTGGTACTTCTCTTCCTGTGACAGTCAACTATGCGACCACCGATGCCTCTTCTTACTTGCAAAACTGTAACGTCTTTAACGGCGCGGCCACTTCTCGCTGCGACTACGTCGGCGTTCTGGGCACGCTACACTTTGCACCGGGCGAGACCTCGAAGACCATCTCCATCCCCATCGTTGACGACACTTATCTGGAAGGCGCTGAGACCTTCTTCATCTCCTTAACGAATCCGACGGGAGGCGCAGCGGTTGGGACTAACCGTAGAGCCATCATCCAGATTGCTGATAACGACACCAGTGTGTTGAACAGTAATCCTATTGCCGATGTGAATTTCTTTGTCCGCCAGCACTACATAGACTTTCTGGGAAGAGAGCCTGACCCTTCTTCTATCGGATGGAACAACCAGATCAACAACTGTGTTCCTTCGCAACCCTCTTGTGATCGATTGTCAGTCTCGCAGGGCATCTACAATTCACCGGAGTTCAGAGACCGTGGATATTTTATCTACAAGTTCTACTCCGTCGCTTTTGGACGCAAACCCAGCTATGACGAGTTTGTTCTTGACCGCGCACGTGTCAGTGGATTTCAGACAGAAGCGGAACTGGAACAGAGCAAACTGGACTTCATCGCAGACTTTATGAGTCGTCCTGAATTTGCTGGCTATGCCGGACTGACCAACGATCAGTATGTGCAGACGCTCTTTAATCTGATTGGGTTGACGCAGATCACTGTCGGCGGAGTGGTACGGGATGTCTCGGCGATACAGCAACAGATGGCCGGAGGACGCACCAGAGCGCAGGTCTTAAGAGACATCGTGGAGAGTCCTGAAGTGAGTAATAAATTCCTGGTCGAGTCGACGATTGTGATGCACTACTTCGGATACTTGAGGCGTGATCCGGACGGTGCGTATCAGGACTGGATTAATATCTTCAACCAGACGGGAGATTCCAGGAATGTGACGAACGGTTTTGTGAATTCTCTGGAATACCGCAACCGCTTCGGTCAGTAATAGGACTATTCGGTAAAACAAAGCAAGCGGCGGGTTCAAAATAAAAATGACCCGCCGCTTTGATTTTCTAAGGCTTTCGCGGTAGGCAGCATCGCTGCGTGCTCAAGGTTCAAACGCTCAAGCAGCGGCCTGATCTCCGGAAAGCTCAGTCGCTCGCCTGCTCGCCAGTCATATTCGCTCAGACCCGCAATCGCATTCCAGGTCGGATGATAACGATCATAGATGTCCGCTTCGTTCATCTTACCCCAACTGCCGTCACGGTTCTGGCGCGAGAGGTAATACTCCATACCGGCGCGCATGTCCGGGTCTTCGCTGGTGAGACCGAAAGCTCTCAGCGAGTCCATAAACTCGCCCAGCATGTCCGCGTCATCACTCGCAATGGCTTCGCGCAGGTTGCTCTTGAGAAACTGGTACTCTTGCGGCAACAGAGTGTGCGAGAGCCTGTACTGACCATAATTATTGAGCGTATAAACGATGTGCGTGATAGCATAAACCGTGTCGTAAAAGTCCGGATTGGCCCCGTTCTCACTGCCGCGATAGGGACGCAGCGCGGGCAGCCACTTGAGTACGTCCGCATAATGCGCTCCGAGTTTTACGCCGTAACGATCACCGCTGTAGGCTGTAATCAGCGCGTCGTACCAAACATCATATCTGCTCCTCATCTTCAGCGGCCTCTTGCACACGCGGCACACGCGGCTGCCGCGTGGGTTGGCCGCTCTGTCATATTTGCACTCATCCGGCACGTCAACGGGAGGCGGCTCGACGAGCGGGTCGAAGAGAAGATAGTCCAGCGTCTTATGGCGAGAAGCCGCGCGCCGTATCTGTTCCTTTAATCTCTCGTCGCGAACATTGAGACTGTCGGCGGCATCACTGCCGAAGACGTAATCAATGATCGTTGCCGCATTCGCGTTTGGTGGAAGCGCGCGATGCAGACGCCGCCAGTGTAGAGCGCGCTCGACGCCCATGCGACGAGCCGTCCGCTTCAAGCTTTCGTCCCGCACGGCAGTCGAAAGAGTATAAAAGCACCACAGATAATCGCTGCCATAGTCCGCAAAATTGCGCCGGTCAAGAGCTGTCCTATAGATAAACCTCAGGCCGCGAGAGAGCGCCCTCGCACGATCAAGCTGGGTAAAGCGCGAGCCGGGCCAGAGCGGTGTCGCACGCCTCCTTTGCTTAGAGAGCGTGGGCGTCTTGACGAGAGCGGCATGAGTCGGGCGCAGAGGCAGCGGCTCAAACCCTTGCGCAGTAGGAGGGAAAGACCCTGCTGGTGTTAATTGCAAGCTGAGAACAACGATCAATGACCAGAGAGTTTTTCTAAACATGGCCGTCATCTGAAACGACTTGTTAGAAGCGGGCTTTATCTGGATGATGCGCAATTGCAAGAGTGTAAATAAATCAGTTGGTCATCAAAGGCTTCGGCGCATCTCTGAGCCCCAGCGCCCCGTATAAGTTCGTCCTATTACGAACATTGGTAGTAGTTCCCGCCCGCTGGTACAATCCGCCGTTCCAGAATACCCGAGCGCTCAGCTATCGCGCCGATCCGGACAGACCTGCCTCTGATCTAGAGCCGATAGTACGAGCTAATTCAAATCCGAACAAGTGAACAAAATGAGAATCAAGAATACATTGTGCTTGCCTCTGCTTCTGATTGCGCTCTTCGTCTTTATCGCCGCGCCCGTCGCCGCGCAGTCGCCCAACACGGCGACGATGATCGTCGTCGTGGTCGATCAAAACGGCGCGGTCGTGCCGGACGCCAAAGTCTCTGTGGCGAACACCGCGACCGGTAACGTGCGCGAGGCCGTCTCCGGCAGCGACGGGAGCGTTACCGTTCCGGGACTGTCGCTGACTGGCACGTACACTGTCAGCGTGTCCAGAGCTGGATTCGGCGACGAAGAACTCAGGGACATCACGCTGCGCTCCGGTGAGACCGCAACCCTGAAAGTGAGACTCCTTGCAGGCTCTCAGCAGGCGGAGGTCACTATCTACGGCACTACCGAAGGTGTGCGCGCCGATCCGCAGATTGGCCGCCGATTGGACAGCCCGCAAATCGACGAGACGCCGATTCTAGGCCGCAAGACGACGACGCTGCCGCTACTCAATGCGGCGTTCCGGCAGGCCAAGGGCACGGGCGATCTCTTCGTCAACCAGACATACTTCGTCACAGGCGTTGGCGGTCGTCGTCAGACCACTGTCACGCTCGACGGCGCGAATGACGATGAGGGATGGGGACGCCAGACGATGATCGCCACCGTGCCGCTCGGCGCGATTCAGGAAGTAACGATACTCTCGAACGCTTTCTCTTCCGAATTCGGTTGGACATCCGGGCCCGCATTGAACATCGTCACAAAGTCCGGCACGAACGAGCTGCACGGCGAAGGGCTGTTTATGGTTCGTCCGGGCGGCTGGCAGGCGAAGACCTTTTCGACCAGAGGCTTCTGTCCGCCCTCCGTGCCCAGTTGCGTTACGCCCTCTACGCTTCAGGCTATCAACCCCGTCGACATTCCGGATGCGCTCTCGCAGGTCTCAGCCTCTATCGGTGGGCCAATCGTCAGGGACAAGACCTTTTTCTTCGCCACGGCTGACTACACGCGGCAGAATCGAACGACGTTCCTCTCGACGACGCTGCCTGCCTTCCTGTTACCGGCGGATGGCAATCTTGCTTATACGGGTCACTACCGGCAGACGCTTTTCGACGGACGGCTCGACCACAAGCTCACGTCAAACCAGACCTTGATGTTTCGCTTCAATTTCGACAAGTTCTTTGACGACAACCCGCAGGACGCCGTGGGCGGCACGAACGCGCCGAGCGTCGCGCGCAGATACTCGCGCCAATCCTGGACAATGCAGGTCAATCACACAACGGTGATCAGCCCGCGCCTTCTCAACGAAGCGCGTTTCGCTTACTTAAACGGCGACCCTGTGACGAAGTGGGAAGCTCTGAATCTCTCGACAACCTACACGCGCGCGGGGTCTGTGCCCTTTACCATCGGACAGTCGCGGCTCTCAGACCTCTTTGGTCATCAGGTGCAGTTCTCTGACACGCTCTCATGGTCGCTTGGCAAGCACTATCTACGCTTGGGCGGAAGTGTGATCCATCATACTTCGGGCGGCACGGGCAGCGAGCCCGGCACGGCTGTGCTCGGAACGTTCACGTTCCGCAACACGACGACCGCACCGTTCGAACAGTTGACGCTCGGTGATGTGCAGAACTACACGCAGCCAATTGATTTTGGGATCAGCAGCTACAGATTGTCGCAGTGGCTCTTGACAGGATTCGTGCAGGACGATTGGAAAGTGCGCTCCGATTTCACTTTGAATCTGGGGCTGCGCTACGACCGGCAGACTTTGACCGATGCGACGAAGAACTTCGCGCCGCGCGTGGGCTTCGGCTGGAATCCGGGGGGCGATTCGCGCACCTCTATTCGCGGCGGCTACGGCATGTATTACACGCAGATTCGCTCCAATGCGGTCGCAGGCTATCTGGTGAACGGGCTGGACGGGTTGACGACCTACACGGCGACGCCGGGGCAAACAGGCTTCCCGACCTGCCTGACGTGCGTCCCTGTGAACGTTGATCCGCGCACGCTGCCCGCTTCACAATTGCCTGCGCGTGACATCACGATCAGAGCGGGCCAGCGGGCCTTTTATGAAGATCAGTTCGCGAGCTATGGACTGAACTTCAATCTGCTGCCCAATTATCCGGACGAGTTAGTGAACCCGCGCAGCCAGGTCATCTCCATCGGCGCGGAGCGTGAGTTGTTGAAGGGACTGTTCGTCGGGGCCGACTATGTGCATCAGCACGTGACCGGACTCGACCGCACGGTCGATTTGAACGCGCCGTCGCCCTTTGACCGCACAGCGCCCGAACAGGTTAGAACCGTGGCCGCAGCCAATCTCACACGCCCCATCCGTCCGGTCAACGGCGGCGTCCGACAGGTCAACGTATTAACGAATCTGGGCGTCGCCGATTACAACGGGTTGCAGACGCAGTTCACCTATCGCGGCGACTCGCCGTTGTATGCCGCCGTCAGCTACACGCTATCGAAGGCGACCAACACGAGCGAACCTGACGGCAACGGCATCGGGCCCAACGACGGAAACATTGCACGCCTGGGCGAGGTCGAACGTGGGCCGAGCGTGCTCGACCAGCGTCATCGCGCGGTCATCATGTTCAGCTACCGTTTTCCTTACAACATCACGGCTGGCACGCTGACACAGCTTGCGTCTGCCCGTCCATTCAATTCCACGACCGGCATAGACAACAACGGCGACGGTTTGAACAACGACCGCCCCGTTATCAACGGCAGCGTCATCAGCAAATCGGCGTTTCGCGGAACTATGACCTCCGACGTAGGCGTCTTCATAGAGGGTCGGATCAAAACGTCTGAGCGCACGAGCATCCTGCTGAGGTTGGAGGGCTTCAATCTCCTAAATCACGGGAACTACCTGGGTCGCGGGCAGACGATCTATGGCGACACAGTTACACCGAATCAGACGTTCGGACAGTTGGTGGCCGTCGGCGCGGCCACGAACGCGATCCCGGCGTTCGCCAACGTCGACCCGCCGCGAATGTTCCAGTTGCAAGCGCGATTCGTCTTTTAAGTAAAAGCAACAGAGGGCGGCGCAACGGAAGAGCGTTGGAGGCGACCTTTGCGACAAAGAATCAGGTCAGTACCGCCTAAGGTCTCGGGCGGGTGTTAACATGAGTTGAGATCCGCCCGGCTTAAGCAGGCGGTACTGACATGGAGTCGCACTCAATTACAAATCACTTCTCATTCCAGATGAAACGAATCCTGCTTGTGGCGGCGCTTGCTGCTGTGCTCATCCAAGGGATTAGCTGTGGGCGCTTCTCCAATTCAGCGAAGGACGCGAAGGCCGAGCGCCTGGTGGTCATCTCGCAGATTTACAACGAGATTATCTGGGCGCTCGGAGCAGAGGAGCATGTGGTCGGAGTTGATTACTCAAGCACGTATCCTCCGGACGTAAAGAAAGTCCAGACGGTAGGCTATCACCGAGCGCTGAGCGCCGAAGGCATCCTCTCACTACACCCGACCGCGATCATCCATGACAACAACATTGGCCCACCGCAAGTCGTCGAGCAGCTCAAGAGCTTGAACATTCCTATGAAAACCTTCGGCGCGAAGAATGATTCCATCGAAGGTACAAAAGCCCTTATCCGCGAAATGGGTGCATATTTTCATAAGGAAGCCCGAACGGAAGAGCTGTGTCGCGCACTCGATTCGCAGATGGCGGCTTCGCTCGAACAGGTCAAGCAGTACACAGATCGTCCGCGAGTCGCGGTCATACACTTCGGGCGCGCATCAAATGTTTATCTCGTCGTGGGCAAAGGCGGAGGCGGGGACGGCGGCGCGGCGAGCCGGATGATAGAATGGGCTGGCGGACAGATGGCGATTGACTCCAACGGAATGCAGCGGATGGCATCGCCGGAGATCATCGCGCAGGCGAATCCTGACGTGATACTCGTCACAGATTTTGGATACGACCGCCTGGGGGGCTCTCTGGATGAGATCAAGGCATTGCCGGGCGTCGCCACCTCCAACGCTGCTAAAACGAATCGCATCTACCGCATCGAAGAGAATGTGCTAATGTACTTTGGCCCACGCTCCGGCGCGAATTTAGAGAAAGTGGCCGCGATCATTCATCAAAAGTGACGAAACAACCTGCGAGCCGTCGAGCACTTCTCTTCGCCTTGACCTGCGCGACGCTCCTCGTGCTGGCTGCGTCTATTCGCTACGGGGCTATTGATTTTTCGATTCCTGACATTGGCCGCGCTCTCGCCTCTCTTCTTCCGGGACACACTGAAGCCACTCTGGATCAACGCATCTTTCTTGAGCTGCGCCTTCCTCGCGCTATTCTCTGCCTGCTGGTCGGCGCGAGCCTCGGCGTTGGCGGCACGCTGATGCAGGCGCTTTTTCGCAACCCGATTGTCGAGCCGGGGCTCGTCGGGACATCCAGCGGCGCTGCCTTTGGTTCGGCACTCTACTTCGTTCTCGGAGGCGTCCTGCATCTGAGCGCGAGTCTTTGGAGTCTCCCGATAGCCGCGTGTATCGGCGGCGTCATTTCCACGTATCTCGTCTTCCTCCTCGCACGCTCGCGCGAGGACGGGCGAGCCTCTATCGTGATGCTGCTGCTCACAGGGTTGGCCGTCAACGCCCTCTTCATGAGCGCCATAGGGTTTCTCTCTTACATCGCACGCGATCCGCAGGCCCGCTCGATTACGTTCTGGAGCTTAGGCACACTTTCGGGTGCGAACTGGCGCGCCGTGCAGATCGTCGCCGTTTCGACGATTGGAGGAGCAGTCGTCGCGCTGCGTTACGCAAAGCAGCTTAACGCTTTGATGATCGGCGAAGAGGAGGCGACATATCTTGGAGTGAACGTCAACCGGCTGAAGTGGATTATTCTCTCCATGAACGTCATTATCGTCGCCGTCGCGACGGCGTTCACCGGCGTCATCAGTTTTGTGGGGCTGGTCGTGCCGCACATTCTGCGAATGATGCGCGGGGCTGACAATCGATTTCTGATCGTCGGAAGCGCACTGGTGGGCGCGATGCTTCTGAGCCTGGCCGACCTTATCGCTCGCCTCTCGCTTCGGCCCGCCGAGCTGCCG
>DATLMN010000273.1:0-13351 GCA_035537255.1 Pyrinomonadaceae bacterium
GCTTCACGTCTCGGAAAATTATCACTACGCGGGCGTCTACAAGCGGCTCGAAGAGAGAGAAGCTTTTATGCAAAGCCTGGACGTATTCGTCATGCCTTCGTTTACTGAAGGGACGCCCAACAGCATCATCGAGGCCATGTCACATGGGAAGCCGATCATCGCCTCCAATGTCGGAGGCATTCCCGATATGGTCAACGACGAATCGGGAATACTGGTTCCGCCCGGAGCTTCCACTGCTCTCTCGGAAGCTATCCTTCGGCTGGCTCGCGACACAGAGCTGCGTGTGCGTATGGGGGAAGCCGCGCGTTCCAGATACCAGAAGCTCTTTTCGCCCAAAGCCGTCTTGCCCGTGATCCTGGAAACTTACCGCAGAGTCGCAGCCGGAAAAAGCGTTGACGGCGCGCCGACAGGAAACGGCAACAAGGAGCATCATCATCCCTGGGTCAATGGCTTCGATCAGGACGCAACTGCGAGTTGAAAATTTAGTGGCAGGCAGTTTGAAATTGAGTGTGATGGAGATGGCCATTCACCACAGAGACACAGAGAGCACTGAGGGAGCACAGAGTGTTGAGTGTCATTCAAACCTCCGTGCATCCTCTGTGTCCTCTGTGCCTCTGTGGTGAGTCTCAAGTAAGCCGCATATCCAATTGTCATAACCGGCCAACTGCTGAGCACTCTCCGCGATTAAGGCTTAGAGCGCCGTTGTATGCTATACTGTTTTAGTAAATAACCGGCGCTGCTCTTTCGAAAATATACTCTCGACATCAGGATTTTCCGGCTCGCTCGAGCCCCTTCTCCTTGTGCCGTCTGTTGTTTTCCAAAACACGACCACTGTCAAGGAGAACCTGATGCCTGCATCAGCACCAAAATTCAATTCAAACGCATACGGACTCCGGCCATCGCTTAATGGTCAGGCACAAGTCTGTTCGCGTGTGCGTGAGTTCGCTGCTGGCTGCTCGGTCTACTACAGCCGCCGCCTGCTTTTTATAGAAGGGTGAAGGGGATGAGCCAATCGCAAAGAAACGTTGCGCCGTTGACCTGTGCATGGTGTACCGGGTCTGGAAAATGGGCCGTCTCGGCGGGCTATGACATATCTTGTCTGGTCTGCGGCGGCAAAGGACAGGTCATGTTGGCCCAGCCCGCTGGACAATGCCATCAATGCTCTGGCACGGGCAGGCGCAGCGTGACTAATCCCTGCCTGACCTGCGCAGGCACAGGATGGGCGCGCGTCTTAGGTCAGGGATAAGATCGAAGAGCGTAAGAGCGCGAGCGCGTACAGCCCGTTCGATTCAAGGTAAGAGAAGTTGAATGCTAAGAGGTCTTGAGATGAGAAGGTATTGCCATCCCTGTGGAACGAGATTGCACCTGCGCGAGATAAAGTGTCCTTATTGCCATCGCTCGACCATCAGTTGGCTGCATATCGTCGGCATTACTGCCTTCGCGGGCTCGGCCATCTTCTACCTTCTCAGAGTTTTTTAAATCTGCGCTCGAATTGAGTTGGCCGCACTCTTACGAAGCGCGCACCACGCAGGAATTGAAAGCGACTTATGTCTGAAACAGATAAAACCAGAGGCGGCGACCCTACCAACGCGGCGGACGCGACCGAGTGGCCCGGTATAGATTCAAGATACAGGCTGATCGTCGTCGCGGCTTTAAGAAGCAAGCAACTGCTGGGCGGCTCGCTCCCGCGCATAGAGGACGACCCGCGTCGCCACAGAAATACCAGCATCGCCCTCGAAGAGGTCAAGCGTGGACTTGTGCCTTTCACGATTGACGATCAGGCGCAAAAGAACGGTGCTGTCAAAGAGCAAAACTCCGGCGAATGAAAATTGTCATGAACGGTCTGCGAGTCTATTTCTATACATCCGGCCAGGACACGCGCAATAGTAGCAATACTGGCGGCCCTGAAGCCTTTTACAGTCGGCGCGCCGATGGCCCGTATTATCACTGGCGCTATGAGGAGCAGCTGGGCCAATGGTGCTGCTCGCGCGTGCGTTTGCCGGACCCTGCGCTCAAGGCGCTCTCGATTGCGAACTGGAAATCCGTGCCGACTGCTTTGCAGACAAGACTCGGCGAGCATTATCTGGAATAGAGAGAATCAAAGCTGCTAAAATTTTTGTCATTCAACCCGAGCGAAGCAGCGAGCCTTTCATAAACTTCCAACACGCTTTCTGAAACTGAGATAAATCTCATCGGCACGAATCACGCCCCCTTGATCCTCGCCTGTTTATGTGTGGTATCGCGCTTATGCTATACTCACTTCGAAGACGCAACCCATGACATCAGGATAGAGGAATTTTTCCTTCCCCCTTCCTCTTGACCACTGTTGTTGATTCCGCCCCACAAGTGAGCCCAGGGGCAATCCAATCTTTCGCTGATCCGGTCAGGGAGAATTATCTTGAGAATCATGCTTTACAACCCCGACAAGGGGGTGACGCGCGACTTCATGCCTCACCTCCGGATGTTTCTCCTTCAAGCTATCACTCCCTGATGAGCCAACACACGCCAGGCTTGGCTGTAGGCAGCGGGAGATGATATTAAGTGAGGACACTATGAAGATTCTGCTTGTCAATCCTGAATATCCAGACACGTACTGGAGCTTTCGGCACGCGCTCCCCTTCGAGGGCAAACGGTCTGCCTTTCCGCCGCTTGGACTGTTGACCATCGCGCGGCTGCTGCCGCCCAACTGGGAGCGTCGGCTGGTTGATCTGAACGTGAGGCCGCTGCGCTCGTCCGACATTGAGTGGGCGGACATGATCTTTGCCACGGCGATGCTGGTGCAGAAGGATTCGCTGCGCATGATCGTCGAGCGCTCGAAGGCGCTTGGAAAACGCGTCGTGATCGGTGGGCCATATATCACGACCAGCGCAGAGGACTTGCCCGAAGCAGACCATATTTTTCTAGGCGAGGCCGAGACGACGCTGCCCGAATTCGTCGCAGACCTTGAGCGCGGCGAGGCCAAAAGGATGTATCAGGCTGCGGAGCGTCCCTCGCTTGCCGACGCGCCCATCCCAGACTTTAGCCTCGTCGACCTCAAACGCTACAGCGCCATGTCCGTGCAATACTCGCGCGGCTGCCCTTTTCAATGCGAATTTTGCGACATCATAGAAATCTACGGGCGCGTTCCGCGCACCAAAAGTAATGAGCAGATGATCGCTGAATTCGATGCGCTGCTTGCCACTGGCTGGCGCGGTACAGTGTTTATCGTGGATGACAACTTCATCGGCAATAAGCGTAACGTCAAAAGATTGCTGCCGGAGATTATCAGTTGGCAGGAGCGCAACAACTGCCCGTTTGAGCTGCTGACAGAGGCGAGCCTGAATCTTGCGGACGACGATGAGCTACTCGCGCTGATGCAATCAGCGGGTTTTCGCCGTGTCTTTCTGGGAATCGAAACGCCCGTTGAGGAGAGTCTCTTAGAGGCGCAGAAGAAACAGAACATGCGCGGCAACATGCTTGATTCCGTCAAACGGATTCAGAGCTACGGGATGGAGGTGATGGGCGGCTTTATCGTCGGCTTCGACACCGACCCGGAAAATATCTTCGAGCGGCAGATCAACTTTATACGCGAGAGCGCGATCCCTTTGGCGATGGTCGGTCTCTTGACGGCGCTCCCAGATACGCAGCTCTGGCGGCGTCTCAAAAAAGAGGGACGACTGCTCGCGGAAAGCTCCGGCGAAAATACCAGTCTTACTTCGCTTAACTTCGTGCCGAAGATGGACGCGGCCCGTCTGGTAGAAGGTTATCAGGCAATCATGAGAACGATCTACAGGCCGAGTGAATACTACGAGCGGGCGCTCGAATGTCTGCGGCGAATCTCAGGTGCTGGCCCGGCTCCTAATCACTACAGCCTTTTGAGCGGAGTGATGTCTATGACGCGCATCGCGCTGCGTCTCGGCCTGATTGACAGAGAGCGCAGAGAGTTCTGGCGTTACTTTCGCCACGTCGCATCGCACCATCGCGAAAAGTTTGCAGAGGCGATGCGCCTGGCCGCAATGGGTTATCACTTCCGCAAACTGGCCGAAGCCTACGGCGAGTAAGCGTAGGAAGAACGCCCAATCTATCGAGCCACTGCTTGCATAGACCATAAAAAAAGAGCCGCACTTAATTGGGCGGCTCTTTTTCTTACTCCCTAATCGTGTCAATCCATATTGAGCGCCTTGCCGACGGACGGGTCGCGACGAACGCGCCAGATTTTCGAGTCCAGGTAATAGTGAATGAACGCGTAGCCCCAGAAGAATGCTGCGAGCAGTTGTGTGAAGAGTGAAGCAGGCTGATTCGTGTAGCCTATGTACTGGCGCGGCGCTTGATACCAGATGCCGAAGAGAATGCCAAACGCCAGATAATAGAGCAGTCGACGGCTGATCAATTCCGCGCTGCCGTAACGCGCTCGCCTGTCATCGCCGACGCTGTATTTCTTGTTGTGAAACCAGATCAGTCGATGGTATTGCAGGTTATGATAGATCGTCAGGATGGCGACGATGGCGATTGGCTTATGCGGCATCGGCGTCAACAACACGACCCAGTGCATAGGAATAGCCGCCGCCAGCAGTAAGTATTTCGGAACGTCCAGAGGCAGGCTCAAGACTACTGCGCGCTGTATCTGTCTTAGTATCCAGGCGAGCCCGACAATCAATGTCGCGGCCAGCAGCACTGCCGCCAGAGCGTTCGTGCCGGCATGCAGCGGTGCGGGCACACGCGCCATCGCTTCCGGGTCGCGCGCGACGAAGGCAACGAACGGATAAGTAAACGCCAGCATCAGAAACAGCCGGTCGAGCGCATTATCCACCGGCGCTAGATCGTTGTTCTTCTTCTTATAGAGCACCATAAAGCCGTAGTGCTGCTTGACCAGATGATAATAGGCCCACAGGGCTGCGAGGAAAAAGAAGACGAAGCCTGCGCCCAGAAGCACCATCGCCGGGCCGATGAGGAAGAAGACGAGCGAGCCCAGAAGCAGACGCTTGCGCGCGCGCCGCTCCGCGCGGTCAAAATAGGTGCGCGAGTACGTGCCAAACACGTGCGGCGCGTCGATCAGTATGGCCCACGCCGCGACCATCGGCACGAGCGGGACGAGCCCCGTCACATAAGCGGCGAACAGCGCATAGCTCGACAGGACGGAACCGATAAACCACAACAAGTCGTCGCGCCCGCTGATAATCCAGCGCAGAGACACTAAGCTACGGCTCTCAGGGCGCGCGGCCTCTATCGTTTCATGCGTGGCGGTCGACATATAAACTCTCTGAAGGTTTGCTCCTTTATGCTGCGTGTAGCGCGCGCCCTGGTTGGACACCAATGGGCGGTGCGACACATAATCGTCAAGCCCTGTCGGGCAAAGGCGGGTGACGCGACGATTTTATCACTAACGGGAGCCCACGCGGAAAGAGCGCGCGCAAAAGAGTTCGTCCGCCACGCCGCGCAGGTGCGAAAGGAGAAGTGTAATGTCTGAAAATGAGGTCACGCTTGACGAGTTGCTGGGGATTCTTTTTCAGGCGCATCCGTGGCACGGCGTCCGTCCCGGGCCTGATGCGCCTGAGACGCTCAACGCTTTTATCGAGATCGTGCCGACGGACGCTGTCAAATACGAGCTTGATAAGGCGACGGGCCAGTTGCGCGTCGACCGTCCGCAACGTTTCTCCAGCATGTGTCCGACGCTCTACGGATTTATCCCGCAAACCTACTGTGGCGATCTGGTCGGCGCGCTTTGTTCCGAGCGCGTCGGTCGACCGGGCATCAAGGGAGACAGCGATCCCATGGACATCTGCGTGCTGACGGAAAAGACTTTTACGCACGGCGACTTTTCTGTCCGCGCGCGGCCCATCGGCGGCCTGCGGATGATCGACGGCAATGAGGCCGACGATAAGATCATCGCCGTGCTCGAAGCTGATGTCGCCTACGGCCACATACAAAATATTACGGAGTGCCCGCCCGGTTTAGTCGACCGGCTCAAACATTATTTTCTTAGCTATAAGCAACTGCCCAGCGAAGCCGAGCGTCGCGTCGAGATCGCGGCTGTTTACGAACGCGCGGAATCCATAGAAGTGATCGAATGCAGCCTGCGCGATTATCGTGATCGCTACGGCGCGCCCGAAGACCGCGTCAACCAGTTACGCAAGTTGTTAGCGCGATAGAAAGAGGGAAGAGGGTGCTGCGAAAGTTACTGGCAGATTGATTTGACATTGACTGTAATAGAAGTTGCTCTACACCACAGAGACACAGAGAGCACGGAGGAAGCACAGAGAGAAAGACGAGCCTCTGTGTAAGCTCTGTGCTCTCTGTGTCTCTGTGGTGAGTCTTAAAGAGAAAAACTGTATGGATGCGATGAGAGGCTCAAACCTTGCTGATCGTCTCTTCGATACTGCAACGCGGGCAATAAAGCGTCCGACGGGTCGCGTCGCGCCAGCGTGCCAGCGCAGTTGTTGAGAGGCGCGGCTCTCTGGCTTCCGCTTCGCCTTCGTTGAAGAAGCGGGCGCGCCCAACAGAAACGTCGTCCGACGCTTCTTCCTCCGCACGGCAATGCTTGCAGACCCAGCCGAAGGCTGTATTGATGAAATGAGTCGTCTCGATCACAAAAAGTTTGACGTTAAAGAAAAGATGCCGGATGTCAGTTTAAACCAACATCCAGCATCTGACTTCTGACCGCTTGTTTTTTAGCGGCGTATGCCTCGCTTGCTATCCGGTACTTCGGTCAAGCGCACGGGCACTGTGACGCGTCCGTTGCCGCGTACGACTTCGACCCTGACCGAATCGCCTATCTGCCGCTTGTCCAGAATTCGGTAAAGGTCGTCTTGATTAGTGACCTTCTCGCCGTCTATGGCGACGATGATGTCGCCGAGATCGACGCCGCCGTCCATGGATGCCGTGGTCTCACGCAGACCCGCCGCCGCCGCAGGGCTGCCGGGCGCAACATTCATAATCAGCACGCCGTCGGCGACGGGCATGTTCCTGAGCGTGTTCACGTCGCGCGTACCGACGCCAAGCTTCGGACGGCGCACTCTGCCGAACTCTATCAGCTGCGGCACGACGCGCTTGGCCGTGTTGACGGGAATGGCAAAGCCTACGCCGACAGAACCGCCTGCGGGTGAAAGTATCTGCGAGTTAATGCCGATCATACGACCGTGCGAATCCAGTAGCGGGCCGCCCGAATTGCCAGGGTTGATCGAAGCGTCCGTTTGCACTGCGGCATCAATCGGACGATTGTTGCGCGCCCTGATCGGGCGTTGCAGACCGCTGATAACTCCGGTCGTCAAAGTGCGGTCGAGGCCGAAAGGATTGCCTATAGCCAGCACTTTTTGTCCGACGACCAGCTTGTCCGAATCGCCGAGCGGCACGACCGTCAGTTGCTCGCGCGGCGCGTCTATCTGAATCACGGCCAGATCGGTATCGGGATCGCCGCCGATGACTCTGGCCGGATATTTCTTATTACCGCCGAGGCTCACGGAGAGGCGCTGCGCACCCTCTATGACGTGATAGTTGGTCAGGATATGCCCTTGGTCGTCTATCACAGAGCCGGAGCCAGAACCCTGTCCTTCTTCCACGTCGCCGAAGAAGCCCTGTTGAACGACCGTCGAGGTGATATTGGCCACGCCCGGCGAAAGCGCTTTGTAGACCTCTACGTTGTTCTGTTCGTCTGTCGCCAGGCTGGGGTCTGTGACACCGGCGGGCTGCGCTTCCGTAAAGGCGGAAGTGTTGGGTTGAAGACGGTTGCTGAAACGGTCAAGACAGGCGACCGTGCCAGCGGCGAAGATGGCTGAGAGCAGTGCAATCAGCAGAATCTGTCGGGCAGAGAGTTTGTACATAGTCTTTCTTCTCTATATTTTCAATTTACGAACACTTAACGAGGATGCATTCTGTAAGATGCGCGCGCGGGGGCAAGCGTTTACGCCACCCTCCTTTGATTCTTACGTTTGGCCGCCCCCGTAGTTTCATTATCTGCGGCCTGCCGCCCTCGTCAAGACGCCGTCAATGATAACAGTTTGCCATCCCGGAATGCTGGCAACCACAATAATTATCGAGGTGAAAAAGGGTTAAGACCGTGCGGAGACGGGCTCTTTGCAAAGAGCCTGTAGGATGATTGGGGAAATGCGCAGGAATAGCGCGCAAAAGCGGCGCTGAGCTTTATGAGAGGAGCGAGAGGAGGGCGCGCGGCAGGCTGTCTATATAGGCGACGACACGCTCCGGCGCGTACCAGCCGAGCGCGCTCATGCCCGTCGCCGCATGAATAAACATCAGCCCGCCATAGGTCACGAGCGCCAGCTTCATCCCGCGCCGTGCCAGCGGCCGGTTCGCATAACGATAGAGCACAAAGGCTGCGAATGCGCCTATGCTGAGCTTGACGAAGAGAAACGGCCAGTCGCCCATCTCCAGCAGGCGCGCCATCAAGCTATTGCCCTCAGTCGCAAGGTTCGCGCGCACCCAGATAATCGTCAACTGCGCGTCGAGCCAGTTCAGAAAAAAGAGCAGCATGCTTTTCGCCAGGGTGCTCATCAGTTGAGCCTCTCCTTTGTGTGCCAACCTTGTTAAACTCAATCCTCTAATAACTAAACCCCCAACGCCACGGAGGGCGGGGGGTTCCATTAAGAGGGGAAAGAAAGCTCGCTTCCTTTGTACTTAATAGAAAATGCTAATCGGCACGCGCTTCCTGTAAGTGGCGCGAGATTAATCCGAGCGGGCGACGGGCTTCTCTTCAAGAAGAGGTGCGTTGGAGCCGGGAAACGGAGTCGTTTTAGCCGCTAAAAAGCAGTGATATAGTGCGCCGCGCGGCTTTGTTCCAAAAGCCCATTTTGTTTCATAAGTAGGGAGCTTGTTTCAAAAGTAGGCAGGCAAAGCAAAAGCGGCGATAGCCTCATGCTCTACCGCCGCTCCGTGCCTCACAACACGCTACCGAACGTCTTCACCCCGTCCGGCGCAGGATGGATACATTTAGCATCCGTCCAATTAGCGCGGATTCTACGCCGCTCCAAAGTCAACGTCAATACCTGGCTCGATTGAGGAGATCAGGAGGCTGCGGCCTGATCCGGCGTGATGATGCGCAGGTTGGGTGACTCCTGCACAACGCGCGTCCCGGCGGGAACGGAATGCGTCAGCCAGACGTTGCCGCCGATCACGCTGCCGCGACCGATGACTGTCTCGCCGCCGAGAATAGTTGCGCCCGCGTAGACCACCACATCATCCTCAATCGTTGGATGCCGCTTGGTGTTACGCACAAGCTGACCCGTCGAATCCTTATCGAAAGAGAACGCACCCAAGGTCACGCCCTGATAGAGCTTAACGTTATTGCCTATGATGGCCGTGCCGCCGATGACTACACCCGTGCCGTGATCCATAAAGAAATGCGAGCCAATCGAAGTGCCCGGATGAATGTCTATTCCTGTGCGGTGATGCGCGTGCTCGGTCATGATGCGCGGGATGAGCGGAATCTTCATACGATAAAGCTCGTGCGCCAGACGATAGACCATCATGGCGTAGATGCTCGGATAGCTGAAGATGATCTCGTCCTTGCACGTCGCCGCCGGGTCGCCCTCATACGCGGCCTGCACGTCTGTGGCGAGAACCTCGCGCAGTCTCGGCAGCTCTGCCAGGAAATCAGCGGCGCATTCAGCAGCCTCCCTATCGGTCACGGCGCAGCCCGAATCCAGACTCCTGCCATGACAGATGGCGCGGCTGATCTGCTCTGTCAGCACGTCGTAAAGCCGCGCCATGCGCGATTCGACGTGCAGTTGCAGGCTCGCGCTCGTCAATCCCTGCGCGCCTATGTAGCCTGGAAACAGCAACTCGTGCATCGTGACGAGCACGCGTATGATCTCCGCGTGCGAAGGCAGCGGTTGACGATCCAGGTGATCGATCCTAGTCCCCTCTGCCGTATATGATTTGACCAGCGCGCGTGTGGCGCGCTCAAGCTTTTCGTTCATTCTTTAGTAATCAGCAACCAGTAATCAGCAATCAGTAATCAGTAGTCAGTCAGCAAGCGACGGCTCTAAGCTTTTAGCTGACTACTGACTACTGATTGCTGACTACTTTTTACTTATTCGATCTCTATACCGCGCTCTTTGGCGATGCCGCGAGCTTTCATGACGACATCGTCGTCAATGGGCTCATTCCCGTTCGTCCATGCTTCGACCTCTTCGATGGGTCGGCCGAGCGCGACGGCCAGCTTCTCATCGCTTTGCTCGAAGCCCTGATCGCGCAGCCGCTTAATCAAGGCGCGGCCTTCCTCTTGATTCGTGCCCCTGTCATCCACCGCTTGATCTGAATTGTTAGTCATTGTCCCTCTTTGTCCCTTCAAGTTATGCTCCGACCTCGCTTTGCGGCTCGCCGGAGACGGTCGCCGTGTAGCCCAGGTCTTGAATCTTTTTCAACAGCGTGCTTTGTTGCACGGTCTGGTCGTCGAAGTCTACGATGGCCGTCTTGCGTTTGAATGTCACGTCGGCCTCGCGTACGCCAGCCGTCTCTTCGAGCGTCTCTTTAATATCGACGGCGCAGGAATCGCAGTGCATTCCTTCGATATGCAGTTCGGCTTTCATTGTGCTCTCTTTTTACCTCCTTGAAAATGTGCGCGCCCATCAGCAAACTTTCGTGCTGCCGAGGCGGGCGCATTCGCCTTCGGGCGAGCACCCCTGCGCGCTTCCTCTTTCTTTCATGTCCGTGCGTCTCGAATAAGAGCGTATTATAGGAGGCCTTGGCCAAAGGAAAAAGGCCAGAACGCCCGGCACGAAAACTTTCACGAAAACTTTTACCCTTCGTGTATCGTTTGTGCCGGGCAGGTTTTCCCTTAAATGATGAGCTTCCAAGAGACACTTTCCATCACCGAAGCCATGCGCGAGGCCGCAGATGTACTGCGCTCAAGCGGCGTGCCCGAAGCGCGCCGCGAGGCCGCTTCGCTGCTGGCCTTTACTATCGAGCGTGACCGCGCCTTTCTGCTCACGCATCCCGAATACCTTTTGACGACGGAAGAAGCCATCAGTTTCCGCGCCGTAGTCGAAAGACGCGCAGCGGGCGAGCCGCAGCAATACATCACAGGGCAACAGGAGTTCTACGGCCTAGAGTTCGAGGTCACGCCCGATGTGCTGATTCCGCGCCCGGAGACTGAGCTGCTCGTGGAGACAGCGCTTCGTTTGCTGGATGAAACGGACGCTCCGCACCATATCTGCGATGTCGGCACAGGCTCAGGCTGCATCGCTATCTCTATACTTCATGAGTGGACACATGCGCTGAAAGGTACGGGACTGGACATTTCAGTGCGCGCTCTAAGTATCGCCGCGCGTAATGCAAAGCGGCACGGCGTATATGGACGGCTCAACCTCATTGCCTCGGACTGCTTTGCGGCGATTGACTTAGCTGAGCCACGTTTTTCGATGATCGTCTCAAACCCGCCTTATGTTGCGGAAGCGGCCCTCGAAGGATTGCAGCGCGAGGTGCGCGATTATGAGCCTCGCGTTGCGCTCACGCCCGGCACTGATGGGCTGCGTATTATTCGACGCCTGCTGACGGATGCGCCGCGCCTGCTCTTTCCCGGCGGCCATCTCTTAATAGAGATAGGCTTTGACCAGCACGCCGCCGTGGGTGAGTTGATAGACCCTGGCGTTTGGGGGCTCTTAGATATTCATAGAGATTTGCAGGGCATCCCGCGCATCGTCGCGCTGCGGAAACTTTAGCGCGCCCGTCCGCCCCGAGCGCCCATCTCGCTGCCAGTTTGGCCTTTTTACTTTCCCCTTTCTTTGGTAAAATCCGCACGACTTTTCAGCCCCAACAAAAGAGTATTCTTTCTGTCCTCGTTGCCGAATCTCCTACGGGTCGCTTAAGCGTCGGTGAAGTTTGCGCACTCGTCGGGCCGTCCAGAGCCTGCCGGAGTGCTATAGCAATCATAGTCTCACGTCTAGTTTTAGAAGGTTCATAGAGTGAAGGGGTGTGAAAGGAGCTTTAGACATGGATAAATTCCGTATCACGGGCGGACGCCCTCTGCGCGGCCGCGTCGGTATCAGCGGCGCAAAAAATTCCGCGCTGCCCTGCATGGCCGCCGCCCTGCTCACACCCGAGACGGTCGTGCTGCACAATATCCCGTATGTCCGCGACATCATCACGCAGCGCCGCCTCCTTGAAGACCTCGGCTCGACCGTGCTCACGCCTGAGCTACGCACGCACAAGATCACGGCCTCGCACATAGAGCTTTTTGAAGCGCCCTACGAACTGGTCAAGACCATGCGCGCCAGTGTGCTCGCTCTTGGCCCACTGCTGGCGCGCTTCGGTAAGGCTCGCGTCTCTCTGCCGGGCGGCTGCTCCATCGGCACGCGCCCCATCGATCTTCATCTGGAAGGCTTTAAGCTGCTCGGCGCAGAGGTCGGCCTGGAATCCGGCGATGTCGTCGCGCGCGCGCCCAAGAGCGGACGACTGCGCGGAGGCGAAGTCCACTTCGATAAAGTGACTGTGACGGGCACGGAAAATATCATGATGGCAGCGACCTTGGCCGAAGGGCGCACGGTCATTCATAACGCTGCGCGCGAGCCCGAGATCGCAGACCTGGCGGAGCTTTTGAACAGTATGGGAGCGCGCGTGCGCGGCGCTGGCACGCCGACTATCAAGATCGAGGGCGTCGAAGCCCTTGGCGGCGCAGAGCACACGATCATTCCCGACCGCATAGAGACGGGCACGTTCCTCATCGCCGCCGCGATCACACGCGGCGAGCTTGAGATCAAAGGCTGTGTGCCGGAACATTCTGCGATCCTGATTGCCAAGCTGCGCGAGGTCGGCGTCGAGATCGAAGAGGTCAATCAAAGCACGCTCCATGTCCGCTGCTGCCCGAACGGATTAACGGCGCGCGATGTCGAGACAGAGCCGCACCCACGATTTCCGACAGACATGCAGGCGCAGTACATGGCCTTGATGACGCAGGCCAAGGGTCGCGCAGTGATTACGGAGACCATCTTCGAGAACCGCTTTATGCACGCGTCCGAGATGCAGCGCATGGGCGCGCGTATTCACATAGAGGGACGCACGGCGACCGTGGAAGGGGCGACGCCGCTGACGGGGGCGCGCGTGCAGGCTTCGGATTTGCGCGCCTCGGCCTCGCTCGTGCTGGCGGGACTCGCCGCGCAGGGCGAGACGATCATCGACCGCGTCTATCATATTGATCGCGGCTACGAAAAGATCGAATCGAAGCTTCGCGCTCTAGGGGCAGACATAGAGCGTCAGCGAGATTCCGTAACAGCGCCGCTGCCAGACCTCTCGCAGCCGGACATGGCCGCCGGGGTGGCTTAAAAAACAGTGGCAAGTGGCGAGTGACAAGTGACAGGAAAAGAGCTATTGTGTAATCGCTCGTTGCTTATCACTCGTCACTTGTCACTCGTCACTGTTTTCT
>DATLMN010000274.1:0-46874 GCA_035537255.1 Pyrinomonadaceae bacterium
GCACGTCAAGAACGGCGAGCAGACGATCACTGTGACGGGTTCGGCGCGCAAACGCATCAAGTCCGATCTGGTCGTCTGGCGCGCGGGCGTCTCGTACCAGGCATCGCAATTATCCGAAGCTTACAAAGCGCTGTCGGACAACGTTCCCAAGGTCAAAGAATATCTGATCTCCAAAGGCGTCCAGGAGAATCAGATCACCATCTCGTCAATCTCTTCGACGACGCTGCACGAAAAGAACAGCGACGGCGAAGAGACCGGGCAGATCACTGGCTATTCGCTACGACAGGAGTTGATGGTTCGCTCGAACGACGTAGACAAGATTGAGAAGCTCGCACGCGAGGCGACAGAGCTGATCAATCAGGGCATCCTGCTCGAATCAAGTCCGCCGGAATATCTCTACACGAAGCTCGGCGATCTGAAGATAGAGATGCTTGCCGAAGCGGCCAAGGACGCCAAGGTGCGCGCGCAGCAGATTGCGTCGAGCACCGGCAGCAGTATCGGCAGCGTCCGCACGGCCCGCATGGGCGTGATGCAGATCACCCCTGCGGATTCCAACGATGTTTCCGACTCCGGCATGAATGATACTTCCTCGCTTGAGAAAGACATCACCGCCGTAGTCAACGTCGGCTTCGCCGTTGATTAAACCCTCCTAGCAGAGGGGAAAACAGAAGCGCCGCGTCCGGGGATTAACTCTGGCGCGGCTCTTTTGGTCTCTGGGATTGAAGCAGATGAAAATTGCGATTCACCACCGCAGACACAGAGAACACAGAGGAAGCACAGAGAAAAACGGTCAAGCCTCCGTGTCGTCTCTGTGTCCTCTGTGGTGAACTTCTTCTCGCTATTTACTCAATTTAAAATTAAACTCATCACCAACTTTACCGATTATCCCGACCGGAAGAGAAATTTGGTATACTCACGTCCCGTCCGTGGTTGACAACCCCGTGTGGAGTTCAGGAATCTTAGGGAGAGCCGTCTCCTATTCATTGGCCCAATCCTAAACTGTCTTTGCGAGATTTAATTATGAAAAGAGGCCCGACCCTTTCTTTGTTGCTTATTGTGTTGGTCTTTGCTTCAGCACAGGCCCAGACTCAAACGACTACGCCCTCTACACAGACGCGCCCGCGTACGGTCACGGCCAGTCCGCAGCAGCCGCAGCCGTCTACGCCTGGCTCGTCAACAGTAGCTCCCTCCGCCACGCCGACGCCGCGCACGACGCAGACAACGCCTCAGCAGCAAACCCCTGCGCCGACGCGACCTGTTACGACCGCGACCGTGCCTGTGCTTACCACGCAGACGCCCGCCGTCGTTCCGGTTCATCTTTCGATAGACAAAATCCGCGCGCGCAAAACAGAGGCGCAGCGCCTGATGAAGTCGCGCGCAGTGCCGACCACGCTCACTACTCCGACGACGGATTTCGTGACGCTCGCGGCGCTTGATCAACAGAGCGGGAAAATTCATCTGTTGTCGCTGCCCAAAGAGCTTTTCCTGAGCAAGGGTGCGGAGGCTTCGATTACCACTTCGCTCGGCAGCCGGACTCAGTTGCGCGTTCTGCGCGCGAACGGCGTCAATACGGCCGTGACCATCTTTGACGAGACGGGCCGCAGCCTTGTCCCGCTCGTCGTGGAGTATCCGATTGAGCGCGGCGGCAGATTTCAGGAGATGGCCTATTACACGTCCGGGCATCCGGCGCTGCTTTCGCCCGAGGTCGTCAAGGCCGGGCAGTTGTACGTCCGCACGATGGTTGATCTGGCCGCAAGACGACTGCGCGACAAGGGCGTCGTCGTCTCAAAAGATATTCTGGACATAGCCGAGCGCCTGTGCATCGTAGAGCATACGGATCACGACCGTTTCCGTCGCGAGAATCGCATCGCGCTCTATGAAGAGATATTTGCCCTCTATGCTTTAAACGAGCTGGACACGTATCGCTATGCCGTGAGCTTTGCAGGGGCTGGCGGCATGGTGCAAATGATTCCTTCGACCTACCAGATGCTCAGGCGTATGCATCCGGGCATAGGTCTCAATCCCGATTTCGTTTACGGCATGCGCAATCACGGCAACGCCCTGGAAGCGATGCTGCTTTACATGAACGATACCTGGAAGCTGCTCTCTGCGCACCCGGACGTTGATTACGCGCTCAAGGCCAAGCTCGCCACGCAGCCGGAATTGATGGCCGCCGGTTACAACTCCAACCCAGCGCGCCTGCCCGGTTATATCAATCGCGGCGGCAACGCCTGGCGCACGCTGATCCCGCGCGAGACGCAGATTTATTTGCAGATCTACAAATCGCTGGACAGCCTGATCCCTATGAAGCCTCGTAGTTAAAGAACAGATCAAAGAGCGTGTGCTCTCGCCAGCCTTCCAGACCTGCTGATTGATGAAGCTTGAGTCTTAATCTCTCAACTCTCTTCATCTCGCAGTCAGGAAGGTGAGCGAGAGCCCACGCTCTTCCGCCTCTTCCCGTTGTTATCCGCTAACAGCCTCTTTTGTGCTCACCTGCGCAGGCATACTATTGACCGTAACGGGCGAGTGGCGTATTGTTTCGACACCTCGCCGGAGTGCCTTCAAGTTACAGACAACTTTTTGTGAGACGACCGCGTCTCGTCTGCCGGAATGCATAGAGCCTTCATTGTCGATATAAGCTCTCAA
Organism: Pyrinomonadaceae bacterium; assembly: GCA_035537255.1. Taxonomy (GTDB): domain Bacteria; phylum Acidobacteriota; class Blastocatellia; order Pyrinomonadales; family Pyrinomonadaceae; genus DASQYE01. Next base: position 2,647 of record DATLMN010000274.1, read on the forward strand.
ATCTTAACCAACAAAAATACAGAGGTGATCGTCATGCTTACTCGAAAGACTCGCAAGCTGCTTTACGTCGTCCCGCTCATCGCGCTCTTACAATTTATGCCCGGCTGCAAATACTTTAGCCGCACGGAGGATACGCAGCTCAGGGATGCAAACAAGCTGGCTGGCGAGGCCGACGCCCTGGCCGTCAAGGTTGACGATGATTACAAAGAGGCGGCGCAGAAAGACGAGGACATTACTGCCGCCAAGAAGGATAAGGCTCGCATCAAGAAAGCCAGCGATGAACAGGTGGCGCTTTACGATCAGGCGTCAAAGGATGCGCGCGAGGCCGCTGACAAATATGAGCAGGCCGCCAAGCTCAAGATCGATGCGAAGTATCAGGAATACCTAAGCTTGAGGTCGCAACAGATGCGCAAGCACGGCGCGCACCTGGCGGCCCTCAAAGACCTCGCCGCCGCGCGCACGGAATCCGCCAACAAGCCCGGCAAGGCCAGCCGCGACAAACTGGCCGAGGCCAAAACGCGCTCCGAGCGGTTGAGGAAAGAGGTGGACGAACTCAAGGCACAGGCCGACAAGCTTCAGAAAGAGATCGGAGACAAGTTCAAAACCTCGAACGAGAATAAGTAACTGACAAGCCCGTGATTAGTTTTTACTAAAGAGGATGAAAATGCTCTCCAAAAACATCAAGTACGCTCTCGCCAGCATTGCTCTGGGATTGACGCTCGGCTTCGTCGCAGCAAACCTTAGGGCGACGAACGCGAGCGCCAGCACGCAGGCCTTCAATCAACCGCTGGCGCTTCAGGGCGGCGGCGGTGAAGACAAACCCGTCGAGCAGGTTCGCAAGAATATACAGGTGCTCAAGGGCTTGCCCGCTTCGCAGCTTTTTCCTCTGATGAACTTTATAGGGGCTTCGCTTGGCGTGAAATGCGATTACTGTCATGTCATAGAGGGCAAAAATGCGGAGGGCCAGAACAACTGGATATGGGAGAGCGATGCTAAAGAAACGAAGCGTACCGCGCGGCGTATGATGCAGATGGTTCTGAATGTGAACAACACAAACCGCGCGGACTTTCGCGGCGAGCCCGTGACCTGCTACACCTGCCATCGCGGCCAGAGAGAGCCCGCGCGCTTTCCACAATTGCCGCTCACAGTCTCTGCGCACGAAGACGGCCCGGCGCGCGCGGCAGTGAAACCTGCGGAGGCGCTGCCCACCGTAGAGCAAATCATGAACAAGTACGTCGCGGTGGTCGGTGGTCGTGAGGCTGCCGCGAAGTTGCAGTCGCGCGTGATGAAGGGAACGATAGAGCAAACGCAGGGGCGCAGCGCTGCCGTCGAGATCAACTTGAAAGAGCCTGGCAAGTATCTGTCCGTGCTGACGACCAAACAGCAGGGCATCATCTATCAGGGCTTTGACGGCACGACCGCCTGGATCAAAAATGATCGGGCACAGCGCGCGATGAACGCTGCGGAGTTGGCCCAGCTAAAGCGCGCTGCCGCGCTCTACGATGTTATCAAGGTCAAAGAGCCTTACACTGGAATGACCGTCACGGGTAGAGAGAAGGTCGGTGAGCGCGAGGCTTATGTCGTTGAGCTGAAGAACTCGGACGCCAGCAGAACGGAAAGGTACTTCTTCGATACGGAGACTGGATTGTTGCTGCGCCGCATAGTGCTGACCAACGGAGTGCTCTTTCCCATTCCCGAACAGACGGACTTCGAGGACTACAGGGAAGTGGACGGCGTAAAGCTTCCGTTCACGATTCGCATCTCAAACATAGACACCTTCTTCAGCTCGACGCGCACGTTCACGGAGATCAAACACAACGTCGCGGTCGACGATACGCGTTTCAACCCACCGCCAGCGCCTTCGCCGCCGAAACCCTGATGACAAGGGGTTGTTGAAGGATGAGAAAGCCCCTGCAAGAGGCGACAGAATGTATCCTCTTGCAGGGGCTTTAATGATCTGCCCGGTATCTATTCTTATCCCGGGAAACCTTCGCCGCCGTACGGATTGTCTATGACCATCAACCACGTGCCGTCGGCTTGACGACGAACGACATCGGATGTGTGGCCTGATAACTCGACCGCATTTCCATCCGGGCCTGTTCCCTTAAGCGTCCATCTTGAGAAGAGTAGAGCGAGGTCGTTTGATTGAAGCACACGTGCGGGCTGCATCTTAAGCTCTCCGTTTAAGGCCAGAAATCCGCCGAGCGCTTCGCGAATGGCCGCAGTCCCGCTGACGCTCATCCCCGGCTGCGGTACGAAGGTGGCATCCGCTTCATACAACAAAAGGATCGCCTCTTTGTCTGCGGCGGTGAAATGTTTCGAGAATAGTTCGTGAACCTCTTCGGGCTTTCGGGCTGGCATATAAATTTTCTCCTCTTTTGTCAGAGTATCGAAAGAGCGCTTTTGCGATAGTCAAAACGCGAGGAATTATTTGAGCACGCGCGCGAGCAGACCGTCGGGCGCGGCGAATTTGGCGAGCTTCGCGTAGGGCACTGTGACGCGCTCTGCGCAAGCCTCAATGACGTGCGGCCAGTCCGGCTGGACGCTCAAACCCGTTTTCGAGAAGTTGAAGGCGAAGGTGGACGATTCCAATCTATCCAACTGGTAGACCTCTTCGCAATCGCCCTCGTTGGTCTTGCCCGAACGGGCCGCGCGCTCTCCTCTGGCGAGCAGGCCGGCGAAGATCGTCTTCACTATCTCCTGCCGGTCGGCGTCATAATTCTTGAACAACTCTTCAAAGTTGACGACCTTGCCGGTCTTCATGTCGAACGTCAAAGAAACATTATTGTCGTTGGTCGGATAAGCGCCGCCGCAATAGTATTCCGAAGAAGCGTAGATGCTGAAGATGTCTCTGGCAGTGTATTCCACGCGCGAGCGCACATTGTAATACGCGGTTTTGCCTCCCTCACCCTGGCAGCCGAACTCGCCCGTCAGCTCGTCAATCCGTCGGTTGACAGCGTTCATCACCGACCTGTCGCGGAAACTCGTCAGCCTCGGAAAAATAATCCTCGTCCGCCGGACTCTAGTCATGCGATAACCGATAGGAGCGTCATTCGTCCTTGCGGTCTGGGCCAACGCAAGCTGGCGCTGATCCGTAGATAAAACGGGAATGAACAAAAACAATAATAGCAATGCGATATGCTTCAAATTTTTTCTCCTTAATCACCGATCTGCAATTGGTCTTCGAGAGGTTCGTTGATCTCATTTATCTCGCTCGTCTCGGGCTCGTCTTCTTCGCGCGAGGCCGTGCCGTCCGCATACTGTAGCTTGTAGAGCTTCCAGTAAAGCCCACGCACCGCGAGCAAGTCCTGATGCGAGCCCTGCTCGCGTATTTCGCCGTGGTGCAGCACGATGATGCGGTCTGCCCGCTGGATGGTCGAGAGACGATGCGCGACGACCAGAGAAGTGCGATTTCGCATGACGCGTTCGATGGCCTGCTGTATAAGCTGTTCGGTCTCCGTATCAATCGAGCTGGTCGCTTCATCCAGCACGAGCAACGCCGGATCAAAGGCCAGAGCGCGCGCAAACGAGATGAGCTGTTTCTGTCCGACAGAGAGACCAGCGCCGCGCTCGCGCACCTCCGCTTTATAACCTTCCGGAAGTCGCTTGATAAAACGCTCCGCGTGAACCTCGCGCGCGGCCCACTCGACGCGCTCCTGCTTGATCTCTGCACGACCCAGGCGAATATTGCTCTCGATAGTGCCGCTAAAGAGAAACACATCCTGCAACACAACCGCGAAGTTTTCGCGCAGCGACTGCAAATCCCAGTCGCGCACGTCCACGCCGTCGAGCAGCACGCGCCCGCGCTGCACATCATAAAAGCGCATCAACAGATTCGTGATCGTCGTCTTGCCCGAGCCCGTGTGGCCGACGAGCGCCACGGACTGGCCCGGCTCGACCTTGAACGAGACATCCTTCAAGACCCAGTCGTCTTCCTTGTAGGCGAACCAGACATTCTCGAACTCTATACGACCTTCGGCGCGCCCGCGCTTCTTCGCCACGGCGGGCGTCATCACTGTCACGGGCAGATCGAGCGCTTTGAAGATGCGATGCGACGCGACGATTGCCGCCTGAAGCACATTGTATTTATCGGAGATGTCGCGTATCGGTTGAAAGAGCTGTTGCGAATACTGTATGAAAGCGACGAGCGCGCCCAGAGAGAGAACTGTATAAGTCTCCGTGTTCTGCATCACGCGCCAGCCGCCGTACCAGATAATCAAAGCCACGCCGATTGCGCCGATCAGATCGACCAGCGGAAAAAAGACCGCGTAGTAAAAGATCGTCTCGATGTTGGCGTTACGATGATCGTCGTTGATCTCGTGAAACTGCCGACGTGATTTCTCCTCGGCGTTAAAAATCTGCACGGTCTGAGCGCCGGACAGGTGCTCTTGCAGAAAAGCGTTGATGCGTGCCAGGCGCGTGCGCACCTGGTCGTAGCCGCGCCGCGCGTGTTTGCGAAACCAGTTCGTAGCCGTAAACAACATCGGCACAGTCACGAGCGCAACAAGGGTCAAACGCCAATCCATCCAGAACATCACGGCGGCAATCGCGACGATCATCACGACATCGCCCAACAATTCGATCACGCCCGAAGTCAAAAGCTCGTTGAGCGCGTCCACGTCCGAGGTCAGGCGCGTCATGATGCGACCTACCGGATTGCGGTCGTAATAAGCGACCTCCTGATGTTGCAGCTTGGTGTAAAGCTGGCTGCGTATGTCGTACATCACGCGCTGGCCGACCGTGTTTAAGAGCACGGCTTGAAAATAAGAGAAGACAAAAACGACGAACCACACGGCCACGTAAATGATCGCGAAGAGCGTGAGGCCACTGGTCGTGCGCGGGACGATGAACCAGTCAATCGCGTACTGCGTAAACTTGGGCTGCGTCGTGCGCAGCAGGTTTAGCACAAGCGTGAGGAAGAGCGCCGGAAAAAGCGAGACCAAATATGGTTTGAGATAGCTCAGAAGCCTGCGCGCGACGCGAAAATCGTACGTCTTGCCGATGGCTTCCTCTTCGTGAAATTGTTTGACCGCAGTTGCCATTGTTTACGTGTTACTTCCGTTTAGTTTCCGGTCCTCTGGACGCCGGACTAGCGTTTATAAGAAGCCGCCAGCAGTTGATCGCGTCTGGGCATGTGCAGAAGACTTCCAATCACACCGATGATAAAGAAGATGTAGTAATAGCGCGTCCCTGTCGCAAAGTACGCGAGCAGTCCGAACAGGCTCGTCGATTCACACAAGGCCAGGGCGACGATCATCGCGCTCTGCACCAAATCTACTCGCTGCTCCTTGACGGACTGCGCGAGGAGTTTGCGCTTGATCAGGAAGGAGGCGAGAAGAGTCATAATGCCGACCGCGAGGAGAATCCAGACCAGCGTGCTTCCATCTCCTTCGGCATTGGCCTGTCGCTCGACCAGTTGGGCTATGACAAAGAAAGTGCCGACCGACATCAACATCGCAAACCAGATGATCAGCATCGTAGTAAAACGCGCATCGACGTTGGCCTGCTTCGCTCCCTGATTGATCGGATTCATCCTTCGCTTACCCTCCTCGCGCATGGATTTAACTTGCCGCCAGCTCTTCTTCCAGCAACTGCCGCTCGTAAAGGTCTGCGTACTCGCCCCCCTGCGCGAGCAACTCCGCATGCGTGCCGCGCTCGACGATGCGTCCCTCGTCCAGAACGCAGATCAGATCGGCGTCGCGTACCGTAGAGATGCGATGCGAGATAATCAAACTCGTGCGGTCGCGCATCACGCCCCTGAGCTGCGCCAGAATCTTCTCTTCCGTATAGGTATCGACGGACGAAAGAGCATCGTCCAGGATCAGAATCTTCGGCTGGCGCATGACGGCGCGCGCTATCGCGGTGCGCTGCTTCTGCCCGCCGGAAAGCGTAATGCCGCGCTCTCCGACCATCGTCTCAAACCCGTCCGGGAACGAGCGTATATCTTCAGTCAGCCCGGCGATCTCTGCGGCCCATTCCGTGTCTGCGCGCTCAGCCCTTTCAACTCCGAAGGCGATGTTTTCGGCGAGCGTATCGCTAAAGAGAAAAGTCTCCTGCGGGACGTAGCCAATCGAGGCGCGAAGCTGCGCGAGCGGGTAATCGCGGACACTGATGCCGTCTATAAAGACAGTGTCGGGCGGCGCTTCCAGAAGTCGCGGAATAAGATTGGCGAGCGTCGATTTGCCAGAGCCCGTTCGACCGACGAGCGCGACCGTCTGTCCAGCCTCAATCACTAGATCAATGTCGGAAAGGACAGGATCGGTATGCTCGTTATAACGAAACGTCAGGTGGCGAAATTCTATTTGGCCTTTGATCTGAGGCCGCTCGCGCGATGTGCTTGCGTCCAGAATCTCCGGCGCGATTGCCATCGTGGCATTGAGTCGCTTGAGAGAAGCAGTGCCGCGCTGGTAAAGATTAACGACGTACCCGAGCGCGATCAGAGGCCAGATCAATCGCCCCAGATAAAGATTGAACTCTGTAAACTCGCCCAGAGACATCCTGCCGCTTGTGACCAGCGGGACGCCGATCCAGACGATCAGCACAAAACCAGAGCCGATAAAGAACTGTATCAAGGGGCGCATCGCCGCATCTATCCGCACCAGACTCAAGTTGCGGTCAGCGTACTCTCGATTAAGCTCATTAAAGGCGTCGATCTCTGTTTGCTCTTGAGCGTAGGCGCGAACGACACGCACGCCCGTAAAATTCTCCTGCGCACGCGCAGAGATTTGCGCGAAGAAGTCCTGAATCTTCTCGAACCGAAGATGAACCTGCTGGCCGAAGTATTTAACGGTCAAGGAGACGAGCGGCATCGTCACCAGCAGCAGCAGCGTCAGACGCACGCTGAGCCTGAGCATCAAGGGCACGATCACCGCGACGACGAACACCGTCTGAAGCGTGTACATGATCATCGGCCCGGAAAGTTGGCGCACGGCGGCCAGATCATTCGTCGCCCGCGCCATCAAATCGCCTGTCCGGTGCTCCTGAAAAAACGAGAGCGGCTGGTTGACCAGATGCGCGTAAAAATCGCGACGCAGATCGTACTCGACATGACGAGACATGCCGATCAGAATACGGCGTTGCAGGAAAAGGAAGACACCGCCGATGATGGCCACGCCCAGAGTCGTCAAAGCATAGGAGGTGAGCTTTGACCAGGTCACTTCTTCACTTAGACCATCAACCGCCCGCCCGACGATCAGCGGAATCGAGAGAGTGAATAAGGTATATCCCAGAATGCAGAGGATTCCGGTGACTAGAGATTTTTTGTAGGGGCGAAAATAGCGCGCAAATTTTCTCAGATCATCCATAAACTAAAGAGACTAGGAAGCCGCCGCTCGAAAAGGGCTGCCGGGTCAACCGCAAGAATAGCTCACATGCTATGATGCGCGATTTTCCGCCGGGACGCTAGTCGAGCCGGGCGCTCGTTCAAGCTCAGGGATGATAGAGAAAAAACTTGACGAAAGTATGAAGCGGGATTTTAAAGAAGGTGAGTTGATCGGATATGGAAAGCCCCTGAAAAGGGGCGACACTCTATCACCGCTTTCAGGGGCTGACACTAAATACTCTTAAACTGTGGGGACTGTGGACTCGATCTGCTCTTCGACGTTACATGCCTCTACGCAATCTTCCGCGTTGAGTGTGCTGGCGTCGTCGTCTGTGGCCGCCAGCGATTCGTCGTCGATGGAGGGCACGGGTTCTGGCGAGACGCAGACGCGGTTGCGTCCCATGTGCTTGGCGTCGTAGAGTGCGCGGTCGGCGCACACCACCAGCCCGTCGCGTGATGAAGCGTGAAGCGGGAATGAAGCAATTCCGAATGAGGCCGTGATATGGCCTACGCCCGGAACTTCCATCTGCTCTATGCGCGTGCGTAATCGTTCGGCCACAATCGCCGCGCCGTCGACTCCGGCCTGCGGCAGAATCACTGCAAACTCTTCACCGCCGTAGCGCGCAGCCGTATCCACGCCGCGCAACTCTTCGCGCAGACTGTCTGCGAGGATGCGCAGCGCCACGTCACCGGCATCATGGCCGAATGTATCGTTGACGCGCTTGAAGTTGTCTATGTCGAGCAGGATTAAGGAGACGGGCTGGCGCATGCGCGTCGCCAGATGCAGATCACGCTCAAGCTGCAACTCGAAGGAGCGACGGTTGAAACATCCTGTCAAACCATCCGTCAGTGCCTGTTGCTGCATCTGCGCAAACAGTCTGGCGTGATTGACGGCGACCGTTACCTGATCGGACACAGTGCGCAACAGCAGCAACTCGCTCTCCTGCCACATACGAGTCGAATCGTCCGAGCGCACGAGCAGAACGCCCATAAATCTTTCCTGATAAAAAAGCGGCACGACTGCGAGCGGGTTGACGCCAGTGGTCTGCACGTCCGTATCGCTTCGCCCGTCGAGCACAAAATCCTGACGCTCGTTAGAGGAGAGACGCTCGCCGTAACTCTCTAAATCCTTGATCAGCTCGCTCTCTTCGTTGCTTTCAACTGCCGCGCGGTCGCGAAAATAACAGTTGGTCAGCGCAGGGCCGCCAGCCGTCTCGCCCTCAACGCGCAGCGCACAGTGCTGGACATTCAGAGCGCGCCCGACTTCGTTGACGGTCGTTTGCAGAATGTGGTCGAGTTCGAGCGAATTGCGTATGGCTGTGGCGATGCGATTGACGGCGATCTCGCGCCCGGCCTGTTCCTGTAAGAGACGCGCCAGCTTGGTCGTGACAGAGACGGTCAATTGCAAGGATGTCGCCTTAGGCATCGAAGTCTTGACCGCCGTCGAAAATCCTGCGGCCTGGAAGGGACGCTCTGCCGCCACGCGCGCCATCAAATACTCAAGCGCGGAGTAGACCACGTCTGGCTCGAATGTCCAGATCACCTCGTCGCCTTCGGACTCCGAGCCGTCCTCCTCAGTATTTCGCACAGAAGCCAGCAACGCAGAGAAACGCGCATCGGCGATGACCACGAAGCGTTCGTAAACAGTGTCTTCAGGCGCGCGTCTGAGCAGTACCGGCTCGCGATCCTGTTCGGTCATGCGCAGAGGCAGATTGTTGAGCGCGTCCGAGTGGCTAACGAAAAAGAAGGCACGCTGCGCCGCGCGGCCTATCTCTCGCACGCGCGCCAGATCGCGCAGAGACCTCTCAGGCATTGAGGGCAAACCCTCTATGACCAGCGCCGAGAGATTGTTCTCCAGCACGACATCCTCAAAATAACGATGAATCTGCGCAATCGTCTGCTCAGCGCAGCGAATCGAAGTCAGCTGCTTTGAGTGTTGGATTAGTAGCGCGTTATAGAGGGAATACATTTTGCGGCAGTCAAGGCGGCGGCTGAGGTCAGGAACGCGCACTCGCAAGCGCGCTCGTCAAAGATTATGAAGGGCCGCTCGATAGGGCGAGCAGCAAGGCAAACCTATTTTTACATGAATAAACAATTTTGTCCACATATTTAGTTTAACGTTTTCGTGACCCGGGAGCGCCCCCGTCAGGACATCACCAGATAGGAGGTAAGCGCTGTAGCTGCAAGTACTTCCCGCTCGTCCTTGACATCCACGGAGACGACCGCCACGCGGCGTCCGGACCGCAGGATGCGGGCCACAGCCCTGGCCTGGCCTTTAACCAGAGGGCGCAGGTACTGGATGGTGAGGTCGATGGTGGTGGTAGTTTGGCCCGGCTCAAGCCCGGACATGACGGCGAAGGCGGACGCCGTGTCGATCAGAGAGGCGATGACGCCGCCGTGCGCGATGCCGCCGTTGCGCATCAATTCATCGCGCAGATCGAGCCGCAGAGTGGCCGAACCGCGCTCGATCCCGACAAGCTTGATGCCGATTAATTTGACGTAAGGGATTGTCTTGAAAATTTCGCGCAGCCTCTGTTCGTCTTTTGTATTGAGCGCGGGCGTCTGTTCATCTGTCATGAGCGATAGCTCTCTCCCTGATCGATGGGCTCTGCGACGACCGCCGTCCCGTAGGCCAGCACCTCCGTCACACCGGCTGACAATTCCGTCGTGTCATAACGCGCGCCGATGATGGCATTGGCCCCGAGTTCGGTCGCATGTTGAATCATGATCTCGAAGGCATCTGCGCGGGTCTGCTCGCACAGGCGCGTCCAGGGAGTAATGTTGCCGCCGACCAGCGTTTGAAACGTCGCGCCGATGTTGACGAAGACATTGCGCGAGCGCACGACGATGCCGCGCACGACGCCAAGGTTCTGCCGGACGCGAAAGTTCGGAAGCTCGAAGGCGGTCGTCACCATCTGGTGCGAGACGGAATAGCGCCGTGGGCTGACATCGTAAGGCGCAATCGGTTGGACTGGATCATTATTCATGATGCAAACCCTTCGGTTGATGGGATTCAAAGTTATTCGCCGAAGAGACTCTGTTGAGCCTCGTCCTGCTCATCTTTGAGGCGCGCCGCTTCCTCTTCCTCCGGTATCCAGCGATAGCGCTTCAGGTCGCAACGCCCACGCGCATCGAATGTAATGCCTTCCGATTCGAGCATACGCTGCTGCTTATCGGGAGGAAGAATCACGCGCCCGGTGGAACAAGCGCCCTGCGAATTGATGACACGCTGCCAGGGTGTAGTCTCTTCTTCCGCCGCGTGCATGACGAAGCCGACGGTGCGCGCCGTGTAGCCTTCGCCCAGCATGTCCGCGATCTGCCCGTAGGTCATTACGCGCCCCACAGGGATACGACGCACGATCTCATAAACGCGCTCGCGGTAGCTTTGCGTGTTCACCAGCGCGCTCTCGTCTGCAACGCGAGAGTCTACGCCTGATCTGTTTCTCTCTTTGGTTGATTTGTCCATCGCTTTTTAAAAGTAGAGCGGTGCGCCCGCCACCACTGTCGCCACTCTTCAATCGCCGTCAGGCGCTCTGCCTGCGAAGCCGCAGGCTGAAAGCTGAGTCAGGTAGATGTCGCATCGCGTAAGCACATCTCCGCAATGAAACGTGTCTGTAAATCACTGCTCGCCAGCAGCTCTATCAATTCCGGAATGGAATGCGTCGCGAGCGCGGCACGCGCGGCGGCAAACTTTTCTCGTCGCATCTCTTTTAATTCTGTGATCGCAAGATCGCGCGGGCCGGAGCGCCGTCTCCGCTGCCGCCAGTAATACGCAGTGGCAAACAGATCAGCTCGTACACGCCCGCCGCCGCTTCGCGTAAATCCAACCCCTCGACGATCACCACGCCGTTTGAAAGCAGGATGGTGTGCGTCTCAAAACGCTCGGACTTGAACTGTTCGACAGAGAGGTAATCTATGCCGACGAGCCGCACGCCCTGTTCGACCAGGAGGCGCGCTCCGTCCGGCTCAATGTATGTAAAGTCAGTCCGAAATCCTTCCGTAGTGTTGGCCCAGAAAGCGGAGTTGCGCGTCTTAAAGAGCACGCGCGTTGCGCCAGCCAGATCGATTGAACCGATGTGACCGGCATTAATTGCCCGCACACTATCATCTATCTCCACGACGAGGGCTTGACCCACGAGTACGTCCAGCGGCAGAGAACAAACGCGCGGCGCGCCCTCTATAAAGTGAGCGGGAGCGTCAACGTGTGTGCCCGTATGCGCGCCGAAATGAAGCATCGAAACATTGGCGGCATCCCCGCGCTCAAGCGCCGCCCACTGCTCTATCTCTATCATGGGATCGCCCGGATACGTCGGCATCCCCGCAGAGAGCGGCACGCTTACATCTATGATCCGCATGAGATTAAATATAAGGCGAAACAGGTCAAAGGTGAAGGGAAAAGGCGGGAACAGATCAAGCCGTGCGACGGCGTTGACTATCTCGAACGTTTGCCGTAGAAGCACAAGTAGAGCCAAGCGCGCGGCCAAACGCTGCATCAGGCGCGCTACTCAAACCCGACATCTCGACGCATGTAAGGAGAAAGTTCATGGATGACCCGACCACCGGATTCAGCCTCATCACCTTTCGAGACCTCTGGTGCGCTCCCTTTTCTTATGCGCGAATTAATGAAAAACAGCTTCTCGACCGCATTCTGTTCGTGCGCACCAATCGCGGCAATTTCGCCAAGCTTGAGGTCACAGTAAAAACAGCGCGCCTTATATATTGCACGTTGCACTGTCTACACGCCGCAGGGTCTCTTACTCAGGTGTGAGGATATACGGACACGCGCTACCGGCACTGCTTCGGATTTGTGGCAGGCGCTGCACGAGTTTTACACGGACGCCGAGATCGCTGCGATCACTGCCGATTGCGACAGGGCCATCGCGGTGATTCCCACTCGTTGCTCCGGCATCTAGCGGCTGCGCCATCTTTCTTTCACCGAGCGCGAGCGCATTAAAAGCCATCGGAAACTTTTAGCCGAAAGCTTTTCGCCGAAAACTTTTGAGCGTAGCCCGCGTAACGAGCCCTTCATTAACGCCTCGCTGCGCTGAGCGGCGCGCTATTTCTACTTTTCTCTTATTTGCGCTAGCATCACATACAGGGAACTAGAGAGTGACAGGGAGAAATTAAACGAGCGTGAAGGAAAGAGAGACACTGAGCGTGCTGCCGCGTGTGGCCGCTTCGAGCTACTTGAATACAGCGCCTCTGATCTGGAGCTTTATCAAGGGTCGGCTGCGCAAAGACGTACAGCTTTTGACTGATCGCGCGCCCGCCCGTTGCGCAGAGATGCTGGCGCGCGGGCTTGTGGAAGCGGCGCTCGTGCCCGTCATCGATTATCATCGCATACCGGAGATCGTCGTCGTGCCGGATGTCTGTGTCGGCGCTCGCTCGCGTGTGCTGAGCGTTGTGATCGTGACGCGCGGCCTTGAGTTGAAAGACGTGCGAAGCGTAGCGCTGGATACTTCTTCACGCACCTCTGCGGCGCTGATCGAGATTATCTTTCGCGAATTCCTGGGCACGCTCCCCGAATGGAAACCTGCTGCGCCGGACTTGAAGCGGATGCTCGACGAAAGCGATGCGGCGCTGCTGATCGGTGATCCGGCGATGGTCTTCCCGCGCGAGGGCCTGCGCGTGTATGATCTGGCCAGCCTCTGGCGCGAATACACTGGCCTCGGTTTTGTCTTCGCCATGTGGATGGCGCGCGAGAGCGCAGCCGAGAGAGTTGCCGCCGTGGATTTCCGTGGCGCGCGCGACGAAGGGCTCAAGCATGTGGACGAGATCATCGCCGATTATGAAACGACGCTCGGGCTGCCCACGGAAGAGCTGCGCGCATACCTGCTGGAAAATATCTCTTTCGAGCTGGACGCGGAGATGCGTCAGGGCTTAAACCTCTTCTATGAGCTGGCAAGCAAACATAAAGTGATTTCCGACCTGCGGCCCTTAAGAATGATCGGCGCGCCGAGCGCATAAACATCTAACACGGGTTTCGTTATGGAGCAGTTAAGCTTTCCGACCACGCAAGACGAGTTGCCGGAGATAGATTTCGCCACGCTTGATCTGCTGCCCTACGGCATCATCGTCGTTGACGAGCAGGGCCGTATACTCTATTACAACGCCCGCGAGGAACAGATCGCAGGGCGACGGCGAGAGGATGTCGTCGGTAAAAACTTTTTCAGAGAGGTCGCACCCTGCACACAGGTGCGAGAGTTTCATGGCCGCTTTGAAGAAGCCATGCGCGGTGTAGGGCTCGTCAAGAGCTTCAATTTCAACTTTCCTTTTCCCGAACGTCCGCGCGAAGTGGAAATCACGCTCGCCAGCTTTCGCAAGGATAATTCACAGCTCTGTTTGATCTCTGTCAGCGACGTGACGGAAAAGAATCTGCTGCGCGAGCACATACGGCGCACGGAGCGTCTGCGCGAAGTCGGCGAAGTGGCCGCCGGCGTCTCTCATAGCTTTAACAATCTGCTGACGGTGATTCGCGGCAATGCAGAGCTGGCTCTCGCAATGCTCGCCGAGAGTGATCCGGCGCGCCAGCGCGTGGCGAAAATCCTAAAGGCCGCAGACGACGGCGAAGAGATCGTCAAGCGAATCCGCGCGAGCACACATCATGAGGAGATGTTTGCAGAGCGCAGTGATGCTCCCTTGGTCGATCTCAATCAGGTGGTCAAGGATTCAATCGCGTTTACTGAAGACTATGCCAGCGCGGCGCAGGATGAGCGCGGCGCGCGCGTCCATTTTGAGACCGTGCTCGCCGAAGATAAGCTCGGCGTCCGGGCACACGCCAGTGAGCTGCGCGAGGTCCTTACCAATCTCTTACGCAATGCAGTCGACGCCATAGATGGCAACGGGCGCATCACCGTTCGCACACGCAGGGGTGATGAGCACTGGAGCATCGTCGAGGTCGCGGACACAGGGCAGGGAATGGCTAGAGAGGTACAGGAGAGACTTTTCCGACCGCTTTTTACCACCAAGGGCGAGCGCGGGACGGGGCTCGGCCTCGCCACCTGTTATTCGGTCTTGCGACGTTGCGGCGGTGACATAGAGGTTAAGAGCGCTCCCGGCGCGGGCTCGACCTTTAGTGTGAGCCTGCCCGCGTCTTCTTCTTAGCATTTTGCCAATTGAGTTTTGCGATTCGCCCGCCGTGATTGAGAATAATCCGGCGAAAAGGTTTAGAATAGAAGCGGAATCAAAATTGCTATCACAAATCTTCGTGGCATCTTGAATTTGTGAGCGGTGAAAGCTGAATGAATAAGAGGGACGATATTCAACCCATTCTTGACCGTGCGCTCTCTGGCGAGCGCCTCTCTGCGGAAGACTGTACGCGGCTGCTCGAATCAAATGACATTGCGCGCATCGGTGTGGCCGCAGACGAGATTCGCCAGCGCCGTCACCCCGATGGAATAGTCACCTACATCATTGATCGCAACATCAATTATACGAACGTCTGCAACGTCGTCTGCACCTTCTGCGCGTTTTATCGCAGACCGGGCGCGGCAGACACTTACGTTCAGAGCGTGGACGAGATTTGCCGTCGCATTGACGAGACTATCGCGCTCGGCGGCACTGGCGTGTTGATGCAGGGAGGCTTGCATCCGGACTTCGGCATCGAATGGTACGAAGACCTCTTGCGCACGCTTCACGCTAAGTACCCGGACTTTCAACTGCACTGCTTTTCGCCGCCCGAGATTCACAATATTCATCTGATCTCCGGTCTGGATTACGAAACGATCATGGCGCGCCTCAAGGACGCAGGGCTCTACAGCCTGCCGGGCGGAGGCGGCGAGATTCTGGATGATGAAGTCCGGCGGCGTGTCTCGACCAAATGCACTACGGACGAATGGCTAGCGGTGATGCGTGCAGTGCATCGCGTGGGCCTGCGCTCGACCGCGACGATGATGTTCGGCATAGGCGACAGGCTTGAGCACCGCGTCCGCCATCTACAGCGCATACGCGATCTGCAAGACGAGACGGGCGGCTTCACGGCATTTATCCCCTGGACATTTCAGCGCGAGAACACTGCGCTCGGTCGTCGCATCAAGGACGAGCCGACGGGGATTGATTATCTCAAGATGCTCTCCGTCTCGCGCCTCTTCCTGGACAACATAGAACATTTCCAGTCCTCCTGGCTGACGCAGGGCCTCAGGCTCGGACAGGTTGCGCTACGCTTTGGCGCAGACGACATGGGCTCAATCATGATTGAGGAGAACGTCGTCTCGGCTGCGGGCGCACACAACCGCGCGGACGAAAAGATGCTTCGCTACCTGATCCGCGAGGCGGGATTTACGCCGCAGCAACGCGACATACTCTATCGGCATGTCCATCGCGAAGAGGCCGCGCGTGGCGATGCGAGTGAATCCGCGCCGCTGCGTGAATTGACTGTGCTGATGGCGGATTAGTGTGGGCGATTAAATTCGCGGGCTAGCAGAAGAAAAGCAGCAGGCATTAATGTCTGTTGCTTTTCTTCTTTTCATTCTCTAGGCGGCACGCGAGCGCAGGCGGAGTACGTCTCTGACCAGAGTGTTGAATTGTTCGGGATGTTCCTCTTGCGGCATCATACGGCAGCGGTCGAAGATTTCCAGCGCCGCGCGCGGATTCAAAGACAATAGCGCGGCTGCCTGATCGAGCGGGTTGGCTTCGTCCTGCTTACCCCAAAGAAGCGTCACGGGCTGCTTGAGGCGCGCGAAGGCCGCGCGTATGTCCGTGTTCAGATAGCCGGAGAGAAAGGCCGCGATGGCGTGTTGCGCGCCCGGCTGGTGGCTCGTCGCATAGTAGTTTGCGACGAGGCGATCTGTGGCGCGCCGCCGATCATAAAAGAGATGCTTGCGCGCGTAATCGCGTATGCTGCGCTCACTCGCCATCACGTTATAAAAACTTGTTCCAAGCACAGGCGATTGCAGCAGGCCGTAGAAGGCAGCACCCGTCATACCCGGTCGCGTGCGCAGGTTGTCAGCGCCCGTCGGCGAGATCAACACGAGCGCATCGACAAGCGCAGGGTGTTCGTCTGCCAGACGTACGGCGTAGGCTGCGCCGAGCGAGTTGGCGATGAGGCGTGCGAGCGGGCCTGTCACCTCGCTGACAAAATCTGCGAGCAAGCGGACGTAAAGGTCTGCGGAGTACGGAACATGCGCGGGCTTATCGGAAAATCCGAAGCCCAGGAGGTCTAGGGCGTAGACGTGAAAGTCGCGCGCCAGGGCGTCGAAATTCTTGCGCCACATAAAAGTCGATGCGCCCGCGCCTATGCCGTGGATGAAAAGAATCGGCGGCCCGGGATTTTCCGCGCCAGCCTCTTTGTAGAAGATGCGGCCGTGCTTCCAATCAAAGAGGCGTGGCTGGCCGCCGAGCGCGCCCTCTTCGGGCTCCGTCGCGCCGCGACGAATGGAGGCATTAACGGCGGCCAACGCTGCCATGCCTGCGCCCGCCGCCATTGTGGTTTTCCAGATTTTACCGACGACACCCATCTTGTAAACGCTCAGTGATGCAGCCCGCTTCCAATTCACGCGCGCCCTTGTTTGACCCATTGCTCGTTCTATTCCTGACTTGAAATCTAATAGCCGCAAGCGGCCGTGAACAGCAATATAACATGCACGGGAAGAGCGCACCAAAGAGTTGCGCCTGAACACGAAATGAAAACGGCGCGCGGTTGGTTAAATCAACAACCGCGCGCCGCTCTTATTTCATCAAGCGACTTTGAGAACTCTAAAGCCCGGGCTTAGCCTTCGGGGCACTGATTTGCACAGACGATAAAGCGTCCGACCTCGTTCTGTTCGTTGTCACGTGCGCCGATGCCGACCGCGCCGATAGGATAATTCGAGGCCGGGTCGGTCAGGATGCCGAGCGGCAACACGTCGCCCGTCTGGCTGTCTGTGAGCGAGATTTTGAGGCTGTTGCCAGTCATTCGCATAGAGACCGTGAAGAACTGGTTGGGCCTTAAGGTTTGTGTAAAGGCATCGAGCGGAATCGAAGCTCCGATTCTCTGCGGCATGCCGTTACGAATAGCAAAGCCGCGTAGCACATAGGGCTCGTCGGCGCTCGGGCCGGTCAGTTGAATCAGATAGTAGTTATTCTCGTTCTGCGCATGCACGACGAAGGAAGCCGCCACACCGTTGACCATCTTGACATCGCTGACAAGCTGGAAATCTTTGAAGTTACGGTTTAAGACTTCGCGCGGCAGCGCAATCCCGCGACCGTTGACCATGAGCTTGCGCGAATCCACACGCCAACCGGGCGGCGCGCTCCAAGCTTCAAGGTTCGTCCATGTCGCGGCAAATGTTCCCTTGCTTTCGATGTTGCCGAGCGTCACGGGAATCGTCGTCGGCCCGGGCAGCGAGATCGACGCGTTGAGCTGTTCATAGCTCGGGTCCGCCGGGTTGATATCCAGACCATAGTCGCCCTGACGCAGATTCGCCAGCACTGCACGGCGATTCGTAATCGGCGTCACGCGCGCATCGCCAGGCGCTCTATTGTATCTGGTCTTGCCTGTGGCCGGATCAAAGCCTGCGGCCACGACCGGCGCGTAAACGATAGTGCCTGCCGGGATGTTGGTCTCAATCGTCACCGTAAAGACCTTGGGCTGCATGTTCATCGAGACGGTCGCAGGCTCGCCCGCGCGCACGACGACTTCGCGCTCGGAATCTTCATAGCCTTCTAGGGAGGCTGCGACGCGATAGCGACCGGGGGTGAGTTTATTAAAGGCGACCTGATCGACGCCCTGCGGGACGGTCACATCGTCGCCAGTGCCGCCGCGCACGGATTCGACGACGACGGTTGCGCCAGGCTCTGCCGACACGACGATAGCGCCCGTGTTGGGGGCCCTCACGACCGTGCGAGTGACGGTGACGGTGCGCGTATTGGTCACATATTTAGTTTGTGGTCGGCGCGGGCTGCTGCTGCCCGTCGAAGAGCGCGATGGCCCGCTTAAATTGGTACGCGACGCGCCGCCCACGATGTCCTGCGCGCTGGCAGTCGCACTCGTCAACAGGCACGCGATTGCCGCGACGAGCGAGAGCATTAAAGTTGCGATGAATCTGGATGATGATAAAAATCTCATGGCATGAACCTCCCGTGAAGGGGCAAGCGAAAAGGGAGAAATACTCGAAACCGGTGTGGGGCGCGAGATGTGCCTCCAGCATTGCAAGAGATTAGCACATCTCGCGCCCCGTTTGAAATCCGCGCTAGAAGCTGTACTTGAGCGCGAACTGAATACGTCGTCCGGGCGTCACGGTATCGGTCGCCCGACCGAAACCCGGTGCTTCAAGGAAGCGCACAGGGATGCCGTAGTTGGCCCGATCAATGAAGTTGAAAACGTCCATGCGGATCATAAAATTCTTGGACTCGCTGAACACAAACTTCTTGGTCACGGCCAAATTCAGGTCAAGGATATTCCCCGAACGGAAGGTGTTGCGTGGAACTGCTCCATCACGCCCGACGTTCGCCAGAAGGCCAAAGCCTTGCGACGGCGTCCCGTTAAACTGCAACGGCTGGGCGCGGTCGCCCGTCTCAACGATACCGGAGGTCGAGTTCAGTCGATCCGTCAGATTGCCATCCAGATTGATGTCGTAGATGGAATTGACTGTGAAGGGCTGGCCGGTCTGGAACTGGCCTGTGCTCGCCAACTGGTAATCGCCGAAGAAGGCGCGGAAAGCCCCTCCGCGATTGCTAAACGTCGGAAAGTCTATGATGAAGTTGTACGAGAAGCGATGGCGTGCATCGAAGTTCGAGTCCGCATACTCTCCTGCAAACGTGCGGCTGTTCTGGGGCAGAGCAGGCGCTCCGGCCAGATCGAACACGTCCGACACATCATCCTTCGAGTGCGAGAAGGTGTAAGCCACCTGATATTGCATGCGTGTGCTGAAACGTCCACGCAGTTGCAGTTGCAGCGCGTCGTAGCGTGATTCGGCAGTCGTCTCGAACTGGCTGATCGGCCCGATGTTGTTCGCAATCGGACGACCGTTGACGAAAGTGGCAGCCGGCGTCAGCGAGCCCGGATCGATGGTGAAGCCGGAGAATGTTCCACCGCCGAAAGAGCCTGCGAAGGCGTTGTAACTCAGGGGAACGATCAGGTAGTTCGGCCCTAAGTTGGGCGTCGTGAACCGCAGCAGATTGCGCCCGAGCGTGCCGACGTAAGCAGCGGAGAAGACCATGCTGCTGCTCAACTGCTGCTCGAACGTGGCCGAGTAGTGATGGGCCATCGGCATCTCAAGCTGTCTGGTCGGAAGCGTCGCGCCAAAGGGCGTGCCGAAGAACTGCGGGAAATTGTTAAAGGTGGTCGTCGTGAAAGTATTAAAGGGCAGCTGCGGGTTGAGCGTGTTGACCGTGCCCGGCTGGATGATGGGCACAAACTGCGTGCCGTTAAAGTAGAAGGTTTCGAGCGGATTGAAAATGTTGAAGCCTTCGTCTAAGCCCGTTCCTAGAAGGTTACAGCACCCGCCGCCGAAGTTGATCGTCGAGAAGGTCGGGAAAACGTTGCGCGACTGGCTGACGACAGCCCCCAGAATCTGATCGTAGAAGAGACCATAACCGGCGCGAATGACCGTGGTTTTGTCTCTGCCGAACCAGTCCGGAGACCAGGCGAAACCGACGCGCGGCGCAAAGTTGTTGCGATCCGGATCATAGATGTCCGTGCGGCCGTTAATGAAAGTGCTGAGGCCGCCGACGGCAGCATTGGGAGTGAGCGCAGCGCCAAACGTGCTCTCGATTCGATCTTGAGTATCATACGGCACGGTGTTGTACTCGTAACGCAGGCCGTAAGAGAGCGAGAAGTTCGGTCTAATGCGCCATTCATCCTGAACGAAAAAGTCCAACTGATGGTAGCGCAGGCTGAGCGCGGCATCACGGCCTGCCCGGACGATGGATTGAAAGACGCCGCTCGGAGCACCGGCGGCGGCAAAATCCTGCGGAGAGATAAAGGGACGCGGTGTGCCTGGGACGTTGGCCGCAAAGGCAAAGTTGAATCCTCCGCCCGGAGCCGGTGTCGCGACGATACGCGGCGCGCCGTTGAAAGTGAGCAGCGGACGCGAATTGCGCGGCAGATCGCTGTTGAGCTCTGTGCGACGAATGTCTGCGCCGAACGCCAGGCTGTGGTTGCCGAACCGCATCGAAACAGTATCGGCTAACTGATACGTGTTGTTGACGCGCCTTTGCGGGAAGTTAAAGACATCAACTCCGACGGGGCTAAAGCCTGCGACGATGAGCTGCCCGATGGGCCCAATCCTTGTGCCGAAAATATCTGTCTCGGCAGTCTCAGTTTCACCCGTACCAAAAGTAAAGTAAGTGGCGACGGGGTCTCCGGGCAGTGTGGCATTGGTCAGAAGCGGTCTATTTAAGAGAAATTGTCCTTGAGCCGGATCATCGAACCGGCGTCTGGTTGGACGTAAGTAATCCGTGTCGCGGCCTTCGTCGAAGATCAGGCGCGTGCGTCCATAAGAGAGGCGCAGTTGGTTAAAGACCGGAGTGGTCGAGGTCGCGCCGCTCAGCTCTGTGTTCAAGAAGGTCGAAAAGTTCTGCGTGCGAACGCGGGGACGCAGGCGCGAGAAAAGCGCGCCGCCGACGGCGGGAATATCACGCCAATCGTCCGTCAGATTGTAGCGCGCCGTGAAATTGTGATTACGGCCCAGGGCGTCGAAGTTGGCGTCGAATTTGCCGGAGACGACCTTGCCCTGAGCGCTGGCAGGGATGACCTGCGTAAAGGTGTTCTGCCCGTAGATGCCCGTCGGATTGTTCGGGAATGGGAAGAAGCTAAAGATCGCATCGCCGGTCACTGTGGTCGGGAATTCACCGCCGAATGGAACAGGCGTGCCCGTCAGCGGGTCAAAGGAAACGCCTGTCAGTCCGGTATTGAATGCGCCGCGCTGCGCCACCGTCGGGACGGCAAAGCTCATCTCTTTATTGGCATTCATGAGCTGGCCTTCCGCCGAGACGAAGTAAAACATACGGCGCGGCTTGCCAGGGCCACGAATCACGTCGAGCGGCCCGCCAAAAGCAAAACCTCCCTGAGCGAGCGTGAGTGAATCCTGATCGCCGGTGTTGAGCAGAGTCGTCGCCTGTGGACAATCTGTGAGAAGGGCCGTCGTGCAGTTGACGCTGACACGGCGCGGCCCTACAGAGATCGGCACGAGGCTTTGGCCGCCCGTGTTGTCGAAGACGTTACGCGCGTTCAAATCGCTCGAATTGAAAAAGCCGTAGAGCGTGCCGTGCATCTCGTTACCGCCGGATTTCGAGATGGCGTTGACCTGCGCGCCGATGTTGCGTCCGAACTGCGCCGGCGCAAGCAGCGTGATGACCTGAAATTCACGAATGGATTCCACGGGCTGCGGAATCAAAGAGAAGAAGCCCTGGCGGCGTACGCCGATGTCCTCGTCGTTGTTATCCGAGCCGTCGACGGTAAAGTTGTTGGCGCGTGAGCGCAATCCGTTGACAGCAAATTGTCCTGGCGAGCCGACGCCTGGGCCAACGCCCGGCCCGGCCGTGCCACTTGTCAGTGGGGGCAATGCCACGCCCGGCAAAAGCAGCGCCAGCTCGTCGAAGGAGCGAACCAGTGTGGTTGCGCCGAGCGGCAAGGTCGAAACCTCGCGCTCTGTGAATGCTCCGCCGCGACGCGCGTCTGTCTGGTTAATGGTCTCCGCGATGCTCTGCTCCTGTTGACCCTGGTCGCCACCCTGAGGCGTCGTGGTCGTGGTGGTCGTCGTCGGAGTCGTCGTGGTGGTCGTCGTCGTTGTTGGATCAGTCGTCGTCGTGGTTGTGGTCGTCGTCGTGACCGTGCCTTCCGGCTCAAGCGTGACGGGGACGGGAATCACGCGGTTGTTCTGCGTGGCGAGCAGGCGGCGCTCGATCTCCGCCGTCTTAAAGCCGGGCGCGGAGGCGCGAATAGTATACGTTCCGGGTTGGAGCAGTCCCTGATAAAAGCGACCGTCCGAATCTGTGCGCTTGGCAATCGGGACGCCGGTCGCCTGATTGATAAACTGTATGGAGGCCCCGACAATTGGAGCGCCCGTTTGACTGTTGGTGATGCGGCCCTCAAAAGCGCCGGTCACAGTGTCTTGAGCTTTCGTGCCGGTCGCGAGACAAAGGGATGCGACGACGGCCAAAGCAAAAGTCAGTAACCAGCGCGAGGGGCAGTCTCGCTGAAAAAGCATTATCGTTTCCTCCGTGATTGGTTCAGAAGAGATTCAAATGAAATTGCGATGTCATTCCAGAACTGGGGTTGCTGGTAAATCAACATCTTGCAATGGAAGATAGCAAAAAAAGCCGGGAGCGCCTGCCCCTAGTGACCACACCTTTTGAGAGTTTCGCGGCGGCTAGGGTGCGGCTAGAGCGAGCTTTTACACGCGAGCGAGCAGCGTGTTGTGCCAATGCCAGACGAGGCATGGCAGAATTTAAGACTAAGAGGTTTAATTGTCAAGGTTTAAACTTTGAAGTGATGGGCCAATTCCGCTTCCCGTAAGACATCTGCCCCGGCACGCAGACGAATCCATTTTCGGCGGCCTCTCACTAAACTATGAGGATACGGGCCAAAGCGTTTCGTCGCCCGCCCGCGCAGCCGCTGAAGAATCTGAAAAGCACAAATTAAAACCGTCTTACACCCGAGCTTTGCGGGACAATCGCTGTTGTGCGCCTGACTTGGAGAGACGCTGGCCGGAGTTGGAAGCCCACAACGCCCCGCGCATCCGTGGAGAAGCGCAGGGCGTCGTGAGCGAAAAACATTCCCACCCTTTTCTGTCGATTCTGGCGAGTCTACGGCGAGAAAAGGGAGAGCCGAGAGCAGCGAAATCCTGTCAAGGCTCTTTAAATAAAGGCGAAATCGAACTGCTCCTGATGGATCAGCGGGTCGCTGGTGATGTCGACTGCGCCCAGATAGTCCTCTATCTCGTTCAAAACATCGCGCTCCATATCGCGCAGAGCGCGCGCGACTTCCGGGTTGACGCGAAGCGTCGTCTGCTTGATCCGGTCACCGTTCATCCCGCGTGCGAGACGGCGCGCTTCCTCCAGAATCTCGTAGCAGATGGTCTGCGGCGATTTAATGAGACCAGCCCCCTGGCAATACCCGCACGGCGCGCAGAGCGTGCGCTCAAGCGATTGCTTGACGCGCTTGCGCGTCATAATCACCAGCCCGAAATCGTTGAAGGAGAGAACCTTGGTCGGCGACTTATCGCCTTGCAGGGCTTCCTGAAGGGCCTGCATGACGCGGTTGCGATTGCGCCTGTCCTCCATATCAATAAGGTCAAGGACGATGATCCCGCCCAGATCGCGCAGGCGTATCTGGCGCACAATCTCGTCGACGGCTTCGAGGTTGGTGCGCGTGATCGTGTCTTCGAGGCGTGTGCCGCCGCGCCCGACAAACTTTCCTGTGTTCACGTCGATGGCGACGAGCGCTTCCGTCTGGTTGATGACCAGATAGCCGCCGGAGCGTAGCCAGACGCGCGGCTTGATGGCCTTGTCTATCTCTGCCTGCACGCCGAAGGCTTCCAGAATCGGCTCGTCGCGCGTATAGAGCTTGACGCGCTTGACCATACGCGGCTGAATACGGTTGACGAATTCGACGATCTCTTGATATTCGTCCTCGGAGTCCACGCGGATGGCCGCGAAATCTTCCGACAACTGATCGCGAAGGATACGCTGCACGAGGTCTAAATCCTTGTGAACCATCGCGGGCGCTTTCATTTTCTCGGCGCTCTTGCGTATGTCCAGCCAGGTGCGAACCAGATAGCGCGCATCATCGCGCAGGTCTGCTTCGCTGATGCCGACACCCGCCGTGCGGACGATAAAGCCGCCCGAAGGCACATCCTCTTCGGCACGTATGGCCTGAATAAGCTTGCGCAGACGCACGCGCTCGGAGTCGGACTCGATCTTACGCGAGACGCCGACGTGCTCGACCGTCGGCATATAGACTAGAAATCTTCCGGGCAGCGCGATGTGCGAGGTAATGCGCGCGCCCTTTTTGGCGATGGGCTCTTTGGCGATCTGAACCATGATCTCCTGCCCCTCGCGCAGGAGGTCTGTGATGGTCGGCTGCCGGTCGCGCCGCGAGCCACCACCGTCACGTCCGCCATCACGTCCACCGTCACGCCCACCGCCTCCGCTTCTCCCGCCCGAGCGACGATCATCGCGACCGTTGCGCTCCGTGCGCTGCTGGTCGCGGCGTCCCTGAGGTCTCGAGGGCGGAGCAGCGGTCGGAGCGGCGCTCGAAGGAACGCTCTGAACAACCGGACTCTCTTCGACTTCCGCCGCAGCGTCCGCCTCCTCATCCTTTCCATTGGCGCGGCCTTCATCGCCAGCGCCCTCCTGAGGCTTCCCGCCGGGGCGACGACGGCGACGGCCTCCGCGACGTGTGGCGAACTCCGCGCGCGAGCGCCCGCTGGTGACGCTTGCCTCGGAATCTTCGTAAGCTTCATCGTCTGTGCCCGCCTCGAAATGAGCGCCGTCGGCGGCAACTGCGGCGACGATGTCCGTGTGTTCGGCGCGCTCGCCTTCTGTTTCGAGCACGGCCATGTCCGTTTCGCCTTCGCTACTTTCCGAAGATGAGGCGCGACGCTTTCGTCCGCCCGTGGTGGCAGAAGAAGACTTCTTGCTTGCTGCGGTCGTACGCTTCGTGCTGCTTTTGGTCGCAGCCTTCTTTGAGGAGGTGCGAGCCGTCTTCGGTTTCGCAGCTTCGTCTGTGCTTTCCTTAGACTTGCTGGCCGCTTTCGTCTGCCGACCCTTTTTCGCGCCGCGTTGCGTGGACGCCGAAGCGCTGCGCTTTCCGCGCGCAGGGGTCTCAGCCGCAGGCGCTACAGCTTCTTCTTCGCCTACGCCTTCGGCAAATCTTTCATCGTCGCTGACGCGCTCAAACGCACCCGGCGTGCTGAGCGCATCCGTCTCAACCTCGTCAATAAAATCATGTACGTGAGCGGCGACGGCCTGTTGCACAGGAGCGGTCGCAGCGCCCTGCCATTCGTCCGACGAGCCGATGTCGCTGTCATCCACACGCTGGAATGAAGCATCAGTGGGAATACCAGTGTTGAGCAGAGAGCCGACCTCTGTTTCGTGTATGCCTTCGATGTCGAACTCGACGGCGTGTATCTGATCGAAGATGCGCTCCTGTAGGCGCGCGTCCTTGAACATCTCGCCGTTTTCGGCGGCGGCCACTTCGTCCTCGTCGACGACACGCTGAAAGGCGCTGCGGTCAGAGGCGAAAGGCGTATCGACAGCCTCGACGCTGAGCGTGGAGGAAGCCCCTGAGGCTTGGCCTTCGACGGCGCTCGTTTCCGCAGGCTGACTTTCAGCCCCTTTGCCGCGCCGCCCGCGACCGCGTCGCCCGCGACGACGCCCGCCCTCTTCCGCTTCCTCCGTTTGAGCAGTGGTGACCGCGCCGGTAGTCCCGGCCTCTATCGTCTCCGCTGCGGCGGCGGGCTCTTCCGTAAGGGCGGTGGCCTCTACGTCGACGGTTTCCAACGCGTCTGCGGAAATGGCCGGAGGCTCTGCCTCATGCAGCGGTTCGAGGCGCTCCTGCGTGGCTTCTATGTGATGCTCTCGTTCGATGCGCGCCTGTTCGATGCGCTCCTGCGCGGCGCGTTCGGCCGTTCCGACATCAGTCTTTTTGGACTTGTCCAGGACGATGCGCTCGAACTCTTCCTCTTCGTCGAAGAAGTCAGAGACGTATAGAAAGGCGTCGCGCTCAAGCCCTATGTCGACGAAGGCGGATTGCATGCCGGGCAGGACGCGCATCACGCGACCCTTGTAGATATTGCCGACGATGCCCTGATTCTCTTCGCCGCGTTCGATGTAAAACTCCGTGACGCGCTCGTTTTCGATGATCGCGATCTTTTTTTCGCGTCCGTTGACGCTAACGATTAATTCTTTTGCCATGTTCTGAAAAAACCCTTCGGTACAGACGAGCAATGCCACAAGGTCGAGCGGCGGGCAATCATGGTCGGCTCTTCTTCGGCGCGCGCCACTCGGGCGCACGCGGAGCTGGACTTGCCCGGCCGTTCGTGCTTGGTGTTGTTCGTCCGTGTGTTGATGTAGTGAAGTGGCGGAAGGGCGCGGTCTACGAGCCAGGGGGCGAGACGCGCCGGTCGCACACGGGAAGCGGGCCGCCGCTGCATTTGCTGCTGCTGTGGCCCGCGTTGAATGATAAATGAGTGATGGCCGACCTTTAAGAGCAGCGAAGATTCAAAGCTCGTCGACTGACGCAGAAAAGCTTTGGCTTGCAGAGCACGCAATTGAGGGCTGGCGACTAAACGGGCCGCTTCGATTGCGCTTGAGTATAGAGACCTATCCAAAGGGATTTCCCCGCAGTGCCTTGTCGCATCAGTCGCCGTCTCTTCTTTAAAGAGACCGTCACCCCTCAGATTCAAAGCGGGGAGCACACATGCTCATCAAGAGAGAACGCGTATGCTCTGTACCCGTCTTCGGCAACCCATCGCACGCTCTTGACGGCGCTCTCTCTGGCAGATTGGCCGTCACGTTCTTTTGAATGGGCGCGCGCCTTTTGGGTTGGGGGTGATGGTCGCGAAGTAAAGCGACAGTGCTCGGCAGATTACAAAATAAAAAGCAGGTCTGGTTCAGTAACCGACCAATAAAAAAATTTGCCACTCGTCCCGTTGATCGGGAGCCACCGGAAAAATTTATTGTTCGTATAGTGACTCGGACAACAATCGTCTCGGTGGATGCTTGAGCGCCAACAGCAAACTAAGCGCATGCAAGGCGAGCTAAGCCGAAGTATAACCGAGAGCGAGCGAAAACGCGAAGCGATGAACGAAGGGATGAGGGCGGCAGTGTGAGGGATGAAAGGAATGCTGATTCAAGCTGACTGCTTTCCTTATTCATCCCTCATCCCTCCGCCCTCATCCCTGCTTTACCAGATGTCGCCGAGGACGCGGTAAAAGTTTGCGCCGATGACTTTCTCGATCACTGCGGGGGAGTGTCCGCGCCTTTGCATGGCGAGCGCGATGCCTTCCAGTCTACGGGGATTATTTAATTCGGGGATGTAGGCGGGGCGCTCCTCGTCCGGCGCGCCGATGCCGAGCGATTTGCGCTCGGCGGCTGCCTGAGCAATGCGCGCCCGGTATTCCGGCGTGTCGCTGATCGGCCCCAGGCTCAGGTCGCTGCCGATGCCTACGTGATCTGCGCCGCAAACCTTCAAAGCATATTCGATGTGACGCAGCAACAGCTCAAGAGTCGGCGGCGCGACAGGCCCACCGCCCAGGAACGGCAGCATGTAGATGCCTATGACTCCGCCACGCTCCGCCATCGCGCGCAGCTCTCTATCATCTTTATTACGCGGGTGACGGTAGACTGCGTTGCAGCCGCTATGAGAAATCAGCACGGGCTTTTTGGAAGCGAGGATGCCGTCAAAAGTCGTTTGCGCTCCGCAGTGGCTGAGGTCGAGGGCGATGCCCAACTCGTTCATGCGCGCGACCGCTTCGCGACCGAGGTTGCTAAGACCGGCATTGCCGGGCTCAAGACAACCGTCGCCGTAAAGGCTGCGACGATTGTAAGTGAGCTGCATGGCGAGGATGCCCAGACGACGAAAAAGCTGTAGGCGCGCAAGGTCGCTGCCGAGCACTTCCGTGTGCTCGAACGCGAGGATCAACCCGAGCTTGCCCTCTCGTTTGGCGCGCGCAAGATCACTGTGAGTACGCACCAACAGGAAATGTGTCGGATGCGCCTCGACGACGCCCTGCATATACGCGATCTCGTCAACGGTCTGCTCGAAGCTGTAGGTCTGGCCCGAGACGGACAGCTTGACGGCGGTCACGCCCGAGCGCGAAACGACCTCAAGGTCGCCCGCCGTGAGCGGCAGCGACGCCTCAAGCGGCGGCCCGGCATTGGCATCAATGACAAAGGCGCGCCGGTAAAGCTCCTGCACCTCGCCGGAATTGACGGTCTGCTGTGGCGGCTGTTGATGGGCCAGTGCGTCTTTAAAAGGGAAGCGCGAAAGGCAGGCGAGTCCCGTCAGGGCCAGAGCGAACTGTCGCCGCCCCAGAGCAACAGCCACACGCGGTTTCGTCTCCGATGCCTTGGATATAGAGGATCGCGCTGCTCTGTCCATTACCCCATTGTGCCACAAATGAGGGCAACAGAGGCGGCGACATGGACGAATTGTTTAGACGCTGACGAATTATTTACCTTCGAGTTTTTTCAGCATCTCGACGGCGTTAGTGTTGCCGGGATTAAGCTCTACGGAGCGTTTGTAATTCGTGATCGCAAGCTCTTTATCGCCGCCTGTCATGTAGGCTTCCGCAAGGCTATCGTAAGCATTAGATGACTGCGGATAATCCGCGACGTTGAGCTTGAAGACCTCAATCGCCTGCGCGACCTTTTTCCTTTGCAGCAGCACGTAGCCGATGGCGTTGATTTGAGCTTCGCTCAATGCGGCGTCCGCGTAAGCCTTTCTCGCTTCCGTGTAACGCTTGAGGGCAGCATCTGCGCCTTCCGTGACGATGGCTTTAAAGAGCAGTCGCGCGGGAGAGTTGTAAGGGTCAGTTCGCGTCCAGGCAAACGAAGGATGCGAGCCGCCGAGCGCTTGATTGACGATCTCTGAAACGATAGAGAGACCATTACCGCTATTGGTAAAGACGACGAGCCCTGCCTTCTCTTTTTCATACGCGACCGTAAAGCATTTGACATCGTCGTTATTACTGCCCCAGTGCCAGAAGGCTTTTCCGTTCGCGGTCTGTTCCAGTCCCCAGCCCAGACCCCAGGCGATCTCTTTGGAGAGGCGACCAGTGCCGCGCTCAATCGCATTTGAGCCGCCCTCATCGACAGAGACCTGCACGCGCAGCATCTCTTTCGCGGACTCTTTCTTCAGCCCCGTTCCGTTCATCACGGCGATCAGGAATCTACTGTAATCGCCGACGGTGGTTTGCAGACTCGATGCCGCGTTGGCTTCCGTTGGCCTTCGTCGCTCGTTCGCTGCGCCAGCAGGGTTGTGTCCAGTAGCCTTTCGCTTATCAAAACTGTCAAGCCACACGTAACTGCTGCTAGTCATCCCTAGAGGCTCGAAGACCGTCTTCCTCATCACTTCGTCCAGCGGTTGTCCCGTCACACGCTCAACAACTTTTTGCAGAAAGACGAAGCCCTCGCCCGAATAGCTGAATTTTTCTCCGGGAGTAAAATGTATGCGCAGCGGCCCGCCACGTGGACGCCAGTTCGGAAAGCCCGTCCGATGGCTTAAGACCATACGCGCCGTGATCAGATTCAAACGCGGATCGTTCTCGACATAAGCGCCGGGAAGATATTTGACGAGCGGAGTGTCAAGATCAAGCTGACCGCGATCAACCATCCGCAGGACGGCGTAGGCGAAGACTGGCTTGCTCAGCGAAGCCGCCTCGAACACAGTCTGTTCGTCGACGGGCTCTCGTGTCTCGACGCTTTTGACGCCGAACCCGCGCTGCCACAAAATCTTGGAATCCCGTATGAGCGCGATGGCGAGGCCGGGCACTTCTCCGTCCTTCATCAATTGCGGAATGCTTCTCTCAAGCTGCGCGACCAACTCTTCCTTTTTGACATGCGTCCTGAGCGGAGTGGCGGGCTGTGGGTTCTGTCCGGCGTCACTCTGCGCGACGACGACATCTTTGCTGAAGGACACACAAAGGAGGGTGACGATCAAGCCTGCGTAGATAAGTGGCTTCATAACAAAACTCCAATCCATAATTGAGCGAGGCAGATAAAGACCCGAAGAGAGTGCGCGGCTCATAAAAGATAAACACCGCGCACAGCCTCTTTATGGCAGGAATTTTTTGTGAGGATAAACTGCGACGGGCGAGCGGCGCGATTAGTTTTGCGGCACGCCCATGTCCATAAACAATTTCCAGGAGCCGTCTTTTTGACGTTTCCAGATAGTGACGTAGCGTCCCTCTTCCGTCACAGGCTGACCTTTCTCCTGATACTTGTAACTATACTTCCCGGTCTCGTAAGCCGTCTCGCCCTCAAGCCATAGATCGACGGTCGTGACCGTCACCTTGACATCGCCGCTAACAGACTGCATGGCTGCGCGCTGGCGCTCCATGATTTGAGCGGGCCCCTTGATGATCCTGCCACCTCGCGACAGCAGGCTGCCGTCTTCGGTAAAGAGCGCGGCGATCATCGCAGGGTCTTTCTTCGCCCAGCCCTCTATCCATTGAGCGTTTCCTTTGTCTATCGCACGCCGCACTTCCGCCAGAGCATCCGTCGCGGGCGCAGCCGCCGCCGCAGGTTTACTACTCGTCTCCGTCTTATTCTCCTGTGAGCGAGCAGAGACCTCGAGCATGAGAGTCAAAAGCAAACAGCAGAGCACTGAGAGAGCCGCTGCGCGGCCCGAGCGCGCAAAGCTATTCGAGGCTCTGGGATTAAATCCGTCTTTAAGTTGAGTCATACGTTCTCCTGTGGTCTAAGGAATTTCGAAGAGCGGCGTTCGGGCACCGCGCGTCTGCTTTGATGCGTGTCAATCCATGATTCTATCCAACCCTCTGACGAGTCCGACGTAGTTTTTCACTTTGCGTATCGCCAGAAGCGTTCCCTCTATGTAAGGCGCTGCGCCGACACCTGCGTCATAGCGCAGGCTCAGGCGTTGATCCTCTGCGCCGAAGATGATCTCAGCGCCGATGACGTAACCCGGCAGGCGCAGCGAATGAATCTGGCTGCCGTTAAGGTTCGTCCCACGACTCTCTTTCTCGCCGACGATCTCGTCAACGCGATAAGTAACTTCAGGCTCTCTGATCTCCGAGAGGCGAAAAGCC
This sequence comes from Pyrinomonadaceae bacterium, assembly GCA_035537255.1. GTDB lineage: Bacteria > Acidobacteriota > Blastocatellia > Pyrinomonadales > Pyrinomonadaceae > DASQYE01. The sequence goes on from DATLMN010000274.1 coordinate 33,661, forward strand.
AGCTCGCGCGTCATGCCGCTCGGCGCATCGACCTTGGCGTCGGATGCATAGTCTATGATCTCCCAGTGCGACAGATACTTCGCCGCTTCACAGGCGAAGCGCTGAAGCAAGACGGCTGCGATGGCGAAATTCCCGGCGGCGATGACGCCAACATTCTTTGCTGTAGCCGCCTCGTTGATCGACGCAAAATCCGCCACGGTCAAGCCCGAAGAGCCTATGACGACATGCACGCCCCTTTCGATGGCCGCGAGCACGTTGGCCTTGACCGCGTCGGCTTTGGTGTAATCGACCAGCACATCCGTCTCTGCACGGAGAGCCTCTTCGACCGATCCGCTGACAGTCAGCTCAACACCGTCCAGATCGCCGATGATACTTTTAAGATTCTGACCCTGAGAGCTGCGAGAGACAGCGCCGACGAGCGTTAAATCTTCTGCTTCGGCCACGGTTCGACAGAGAGGTTGTCCGACCCAACCGGTCGCGCCCGCAATACACACTCTTAGTTTCATAGTTTTAAATCAGGCACATTCACGCACTCTAATCGAAGCTCCATCCTTGAGCCACGCAGGGCGCGAAAGCATTCTACCTGATTCACAGTGACGGCAATGAAAAGATTACTGCTGACATGTATCGAGAATCATTGAGCGTCACTTTGACGTTTGTAGCGTTTGATAAGAAAGCGTCCCAACAGCACACACGGCAACACGATGAGAAGCAGAACCGGGAGCAGTGATAAAGCGACTCGGATAAAGATCAGGACTATCGCCACGGCAATATCAACTCCATCGCTGATCGCTTCCTTGACGCTGCTGAAGAAGCCGCCCGGCGAGGCGGACACAATCGATACCGGCTGCTGAAGCGTCACCGTAATGGTCGATAAGCTGGATTGATTCTCAAGAAAACGACGACGCCCTTCCAAACGCTCAATCTCTGTGCGGACTTCCGCGATCTGCTTCTGCACTTCCAGGGCTTCCGTGACGGTGCGTGCCTGTTTCATGATTTCCAGAAACTGAGCCTCAAGCACCTGCTTTGTGCGGATACGCGCTTCCAGGTCTATATATTCTTCTGTGACATCCAGACCCGTCTGCTTCTCCTGTAGGACGCGGCTGCCGATCTTTCTAATCTCTTCGACGGTCGTCTGAAACTGTGCAGAGGGGATGCGCGCCACGACCGTCACGATCTTCGACTCAACAGACGTGTCACCGCCCTGTTGCCGGACTTCCGAAGTAACGATAAAGCCGCCTTTCGATTCGGCTATCGCGGCGATCTTGCGCAGACCGTTTTCAGGAGTATCAGTCTCGATACCGAGTTCGGCGTTGCGTATGATCTTGCGATTGACTTCCGCCGGAGACGGGTTGGGATTCGCGGAGCTGATGGTGGACAGCGGCGGCGCTGATTCTGACTGTTTCGCATCAGGCTGCGCGGCGCTTCCCTGTGGCGCGGTTGTTGCGGGAGGGGAAGTCTTGGACGAAGAAGGTGCTGCCTCACGACCTGCGTTGCAAGCTGCAAGCAAAAGCAGCGCACAGGCCACCAAAGAGATTTTTATCAAGCGCATAAGATCAACACTTTCTTTGTCCGATGCAGACATCAAAATCTATCCTCGCCGTGCTCATCACGCGAAAGGGAACGACGCGCTGGCGCACTCTCACTATCACACTATCGACCGCTTGCGCAAAGATTTCTCTTTACTCTTCGCCCCTCCGCGTCTATCTCCCAGGGGGTGTGCGCGCGGCCACGCACCCATCCGCCAAAGCCGTAACGTCCGAGCGTGATCTCCTCAACGCAAAGCGGCTTCTGCTTGAGTTGAAGAAAACGAATCTCGTGTACATGACACACGACGCCGCCTTCCACTGCGGGCTCGTCAATACAGGAGTTTTGATAGTATGCCAGATAGAGATTGTCCGGACTCCAAGCATTGGCATCATCGTACAGACTAAAGCCCTCGAACACGCCCTTGCCTCTTTGACCTGCGGCGCTGCGGAGGATTCTCTCAAGCCCCGTGCGCAGATCACGCACAGCTATACTTCCCCAGAGCTTGCCATCCTCTTTGCCTTCAGAGCGCGCCGCCGAAAATCGAGCCACATAACGTCCGTCCGGGCTCGTCACCACGACGGCATCATTTGGGAGCGACAGAGAACCGGGCGCGCTGCCTTGAGCGGCTGCAACAGAGGCGAGGTTGGCTGAAAGGAAAAGTAACTTTACGATGTTCGAGAGATTCGTCATCTCATGCCTCACCAGGCAGGGCCAACACCGAAATTAATCAGCAGACAATAGAGATGACGTTTGAAGCTTCGCGATTTGCGCGTCAGATTAAATGGCTTGTTAGACTCAGGCGCTCAACCATTAAAACCCTGTGCTTCCTCTTCACTGTAAACGTGCGCTTTATATTCCGCGTCGCCCGCGCGTCCGGCCATCGACGGCAACAGCGCCGTAGGCACTTTGGGAAACGCATGGTGAAGATGATGAAAGGCGAAAGAAGAGACGACGGGCGTCCAGATTTGCGCGATCCTTCCCGCCGATCTGACGGCCGGATGCTCCGGCGCAAGGCGATGCGGCAGGTACGCCGCCCAGACAGGAATCGTCGCGCTCAACGCAGCCGCCACCGCCCAGTAAACCAGACCGACATAAGATTTCAGAAAGACGTACAGCGCAATCGCCACGAGCAGCACAAAGACTGTGGCTGCGGTTTCGATGATCTGAAAACGCTTTGTGTGTGACGCTCTACGGAAGGCGTAAAAACGCATGGTGAAGATATGCAGCGGCCCTTCCAAGAGGACGCGGTAAAACGGCCACGTCGCACAGACGCCTTCGGGGTCATCCTCTTTCAGACAACGCCCGTGATGCCGCAGATGTGTGACCTGCAACCCGTGCCCGCTTTTGAGCAGCAGCAGGCCGCTGGCAGAGAGGATTAGATCATGCGTCCTTTTTGAGACGCCAAGGGATTGATGAATAGAGTCGTGCATCTGTATAAAGCCTGCCATGCAGGTCGCGACCGCCAGAGGCAAGGCCAGCAGCCACCAGCCCTCTGCCGCAGTGAAGAGGTAGAGCGCGAACAGAAGCCAGGGCCTGACTAGTTCAATAACTATCTGCGCAGGCTTCAGACGCAATGGCGGCAAAAGATTTTCTGTAGTCTCTTTCATTTATCCGAATCCTTGACTGCGCTGATACGGCGGGCGAATTGCTCTACAAGCTCAAAGGGCGCAGGGCAGCCGCAGACTGTGACGATCATGTCGGCCTTCCTGAACATGATTGGCCCATCGCTTTTGATCAGATACGCCGCGTCCCCCAGCTCATCAAAAGGCTTGTACTGCGGTATCTGAATCGTCGCCAGATTAAATCTAAGCTGCTTTCCAGCCTCCTGCGCGTTCGACAGGTAAGAAATGAAGACCAGAAGTTTGTCTTCACCTTTCGTCCAGATCATAGTGGAAGAAGAACTCTCTTTTGTTTCCATCACAGATTCAAGCCGCCAGCCCTGAAAATTATCCTGAATCGTCTGCTTGATCTTCTCCTGTACGGCGCGGTCGATGGTGTTTGCTATTTTGCCCGGAGCTATTTCGTAATTTTCGACCGGCACAGTTTGAAGCTGCGCGTGCGCAGTGACCAATGAGGTGAGGATTAAGGCGAAGACGCTGAGCAATCTTTTCATGTTCGACATCCTTTCTTTCGTACTCCGTAGCCCTCAGATGCCGCGATCAATTCGACGGTGGCCCGGCTCACTTTTCCGGCGTCGCCGTTTGCGCGGAGAATTTGTTCAGATCGAAGGCGTAAGCCGATTGAGCGTCGCTAAGCACGAACAGTTTGCTGCCTTCCAGATTGAAGCGGACGAAGGCCGCTTTGCCGTTGAGCACAAAACTGGTCTGCTGGTCTCCCGTGTCCAGGTCGTAGAGCGCGACTTCGCCTGGAAAATTTTCGACGACGAGCTGATTCTTCCTGGGGTTAATGGCCGCGTTGCCGCCGAAGAAGCGATGACGCAACTGGCCGTCCGAGATGGAATAAACCAGCACGCGACCCGCAGAATCGTGCAGCACCAGCCAGTCTCTTTCCGACAAACCTCCGCCGACATCGAAAGAGCCCTTGCCCGTTTCGAGCAGCAGCATCCCGACGGTTTTCTGCGCGAAAGCGTCCACGACTTCCACCAGATAATCGTCTGCCTTGTTGCCAAGCTCGTCCGCGCGTGCTTGAAGAGCAGCGGCTTCCTTGAGCTTGGCTTTACCCGCATCGCTGCCCAGACGCCAGTAAAAAATTATTCGGCCGCTGTATTCATCAAAGGAAAACTCCGGCGCATCCTTCGGAAAATCGCGCGTCCAGACGACCTCGTTTTTGACGAAATCCTTCAGCTCGAAACGCACTTCGCGGCGCAGGCCGAAGCCGTCCGATTCGTCATCGACAGAGAAAAGCCCCGCGCTCTTTTTCTCTTTCTCTTTCAGACTGCTACGCAGCAGTACGAAACGTCCGTATTGACGCGCGCCGCGTTCGGGCAGCTCGCTCAAAGCGGAGAGCGTGTTGTCGCGTGGATTCATCAACACCAGACTGTGCTCGACCGGATCAAGCCTGGGGAAATCGCCTATGCTGTCACCGTTGTTGGCGACGACGCCGCCTTTAAAGCTGCGCACGTAAAGTTTGCGCTCGCCCGTTTCCAGATTCCACAGCCCGCCGCGAGTCTTCGACGACATCAACAACCAGTTGAAAGTGTCGGAAACCTGCGCGGCAGCCAGATTGCCTATAGCGCCGACGGGAATCTCCACAGTACCCAAATCTTTGGTGTCGAACTTTTTCTCCGACTCGTTATAGCTGACTTCGCGAATCATTATTTTGCCGCTCGCCGATTCGTAAGCCATCAGATTATTCCAGAGCGTTCCGTCCTGCTTGTCGAATCCGGCGGCGATGATCCCTTTCTTCACATCGAAGACGCCCATCCGCGCATTCGCCAGCGGCTTGACGATGACGTAGTTCGGTGTCGCCGTGCGTTTTATTTCGCGCGAGCCGAAGGCGAATTTCTGTAGACGTTTCCCTGCGGGGAACGAAAACAGCCCGCCGTCCTCCACCTTTCGCGTCGGATTCCCGAGAATCTGTCCGGAGTCTAAAAAGATGTACGCGCGCGCAGAGACTTTCTTCAGGTCGCCGCCGAGGTCCACAGGTTTCATCGTCGAGAGGTCTAGCGCCAGCGCAGTGTTCTCCGATTTGCCGGCCGTCAGACCATCGACGCTGATGCTAAAGCGATACCATTCCGAGCGGCTGAGCATCACAAAGCGTGAATCGGGAGAAAACTCTATGCGGAAAAAACTTGACCGCACATCATCCTGTCTCCTGGTCGAAATGAGCCAGAAAAAGTATTCAAGCCCGGTCAGAGGATAAAAATCTTTCTTCTCCCAGACCTTCTTGCCCGTTTTGACATCGAGCACGTTGACCGTGGTCGAAGTGTCTACGCACGCCAGATAATTTCCGTCGGGCGACAATTTGTGCTCCCAGCAATCGCGGCGCAGCACCAGCTCGCGCACTTCGACGGGCTTTTTCTCCGTGACGCTCCATTTTTCAAAGCGCAGATTCTCTGTCGTGAAGACGACGAACTGGCCGTCCGGTGTGAAAGTGGCTTCGTCAGCGTCTTCGATGGGAATTTGAAAAAGCACTTGCAGGGGCTCGCGCCGGATGACTGTGATACTGAAATCGTCCTGCGCCAGCAGATGTTTTCCGTCCGCGCTGAAGGAGAGATGCGAAACGTCGCTGCGCAGCTTCGGCGCAAGCTCTTTTTTCCAGACCAGTCCGGGCAGCTCTTCCTTGCGCCCGGTGACGCGAAACGAAACGACATCGGCCTGCCACTTCAAAAAATTCTCGGTCGCTTTCGCCGAGGCGCGGTCGCGACAAGCGGGCGACATCTGCTCCATCGCGCGCGTCATCTCGCGCAGGCGTTTCTGCTCTGGACGCGCGTTGCCGAAGAGGTCTGAGAACCAGCCGCCGCCCTTGCCTTCGCTTTCCGTCAGGCGAGCGAAGAACGAGCTGAATGCCTCCGGATCGTAGCCCGCCGCGACCAGAGCGAAGAGCCCTATCTTGTCCGCTTCCTGTTGCTGTGCGTCCTCGTGTCCCCTCTTCCGCGAAAGCTTTTTGGTGCGCGCTCGCTCGATCAACAGATTGTACTTTTCAGTAATGTCTTTGCGATCACCCAGAGCAGTGACGTTCAGAATTTTTCTGAGCGCTTCTGAAATATCGACAGCGCCGTGGCGCACGACGGCGTGCCCCAGCTCGTGCGCGATGATGCCCGCCAGCTCGTCTTCGTTATTGGCGAACGCGATCAGCTTGCGAGAAATAAAGACGTGACCGCCTGGAATATTAAAAGCGTTGGCTTCGGGCAGGTCTATCAGGTGAAACTCGAATTTGAGTCCCGTCGGCGGCAGATGTTTGATGAGCCGGTCGCCGATCTCATTAATATAAGCCAGAGACTTTTCGTCGCGCACGATACGAATCTCGCCCGCCATACGTTGAATCGTCAGGCCGCCGAAGATCATCTCCTGTTCGGGAGAAAACAGGTTCGTGGACTTCGCGTTGGCCACAATGGCTGGCGGCTGACAGTCCTGCGCTTGAACTAAAGGACATAAAACGGATAAACACAAAGCAAGGATAAAAAGTATTTTTTTGAGCATCGAAAACTCCTGACAGTGAGATTGGCAGATCGGGAACAGCAGACCTGCGGGCACGTAAAATGTGAGTAGGCGGCAAGCGAAAGAAAAAGTATCGAGCACGCCTGGCCTGGAATCTTTTATTTGATTATTGTCCGGGTACTGGGCCTCAGAAGCGGCATAGGATACAACGCGGTTGCGGCGGCCCGGCGGGCATTATACGTTAGAAACGGACGCACATGGTAGCGCCGAACGCACAGGCCGCACCATCTTCTGCCCTGCGAGAAGCTTTTTCTATTGTATAATCTCTGTATGAATAAACGCGCGAAAAAACGTTTGAAGCAAGCGATAGAGAAGGACAATGCTGAGCGGGCAAAGACCAGCACGCAGCCGCCGCACCCTTCTTCCAAAGGTCTTCAGGAGCGACGCGGATTTACAGTAAAGCCCGCCAAGAAGCGAGGCTAGTCTTTAATCAACTAGTCCTTCGCCGGTACGAAGATCATTTGCGTAGGGATTCGTCCAGGATTCTCGTCGTGTCTTCTGCCACGCTGGCCGGGACAACGTTTTCAAAATCGGCCTGCGGCAAAGATTTTTGTGTAGATCGCGATGAGAGAGCGTTTTCATCTGCGCTCTGTTCAGTGGAAGCCCCGCCCTTCTTTCTCCCGCCGAGCTTCTTTTTGAGTCTCGTGTTGATTACAAAACTCAGAAACTGCCAGATGAATACTAAAGCCAGAAAAATATAGACGAGATAAATTATCGGCGGCGCTGACTGACCCGTTCTTTCAAACTGAGCGTCGAAATAGCCGTTGAGAAAACCGAGCAGTAGAGAACTGGCGAAGGCTGTGACGGCATTGATTATTAGATTGATGTTGACCTGCGTCTCAGGCGTACTCCCGCCCAGGAATTTATTTATCAGATAGGATTTACCTGAAAAGTCTGTCAGGAATTCGCCGCAACTACGGCAATAAGATTCCGGCGACTGGTCGCTTTTTCCACAATGCGGACAAAACATAATAAAAGAATTGCTGCGTGCGAGGCGTCGCGCCTTGATTCGAGTTGTTCGCGGGCGCGCTATTGGCCGCCCTCAATTTTGAACTGCGGATTTTCGATGATGCCGAAGACATTCCCGAATGGGTCTACGACCTGCGCCACGATGATGCCGCCGCCAACGTCCTGCGGCTCCGAATGTTTCTGTGCGCCAAGCTCAAGTACCCTCTGATACGCAGACGCAGCATCCTTGACTCCCCAGTAGGCGACGACATTGCTGCCCTTTGAGACACCCTCCATGTTCGGATCAAGCCCCAGCTCATAGCCTCCGACACTAAAGCCGACATAAAACGGCTCATCAAAATAGGGCTCTATTCCCAGGATACCGGAATACCACTGCTTTGCTTTCTGCAAATCATCTACGTGGTAAATAACCGTCCTCAATCCTTGAAACATTCAAGCCTCCTCAAGCGTCCGCCCACATGGTTTCTGTATCTGCCGAAGATTAGCACAGGCGAACGAAAGACCTCTAAGATGAAAAAATAAGCTAATGCGCGCTCAGGTTGAATGAGTCGTCAGGCATCGCTTATGGCTTCAATCGCGCATATCTTTCTTTACCTCATGACAATACTATTCAACGAAAGCACTTTCCCATTGAATGATATAGGAATCGGCTCGATGGAATCCGGGACATCCCTGACAGCATCTATGTGAAGATGGGGTTCACTGGTGTGACCCGCATTACCGACTCTGCCGAGCGGCTGACCTTCTTTGAGAGTTTGCCCTTGTCGTATCAGAAGACTGCCGCTTGTCATATGTGCCAGCGTCACCCTCACGCCCTGACAACGAATCACGACCTGATTACTGGGCTGATGACCCTCGTCGCCGATAGGATTATCAGGCACTCCGTCAACAACCTCTATAACTTCTCCGGCACATGGGCTATAAACTGTCTCCCCGAAGACGGCATACGAAGACAGTGCCCCCGGATAAATGCCCGTCGCTCTATTTCCCGTCCAATTTAGTTTCACAATATCCATTGCATAATCTTCTTTGTTATTAATGCCGGTACGATGAAACGGGTTGGTAATGACGCTGTTGCCGCCCTGGATCACATAGTAAACGCCATTCGAGAAAGGAAAGTTCAATTCGACGGAAGGAGACGGATAGAAATATGAGCTGATCGCCGCAATGTCCAATGACAACAGGACCAAAAGCAGAATTACTTTAAACGCATTGACTGCCCTGTTGCCGACCGAAGAAGGGGTTTCATGACGAGAGTCTTTAATTTTTTTGAATGAGAAATAGGCGGCGAGCGCAAACAGAACTACCAGAACGCAGCGAAGGTAATAACTGGTAAATGCCCAAGGCGTTGCGATAAAAGTTAGCAGCGAAAGAGCGCCGGCAAGAGATAATGTCAGCGCCCAGTCCAGCCTATTCTTTGCTCTCTTTTTCCATAGCCACGCGATTGAGAGAAACGGCAACAATGATGAGATTAAGACTGCCAGCCAAATTTTGAATGTCAGCATTTTCCAGCCTCCATCTCAAGAAGATGCCTAACACATAGTAGACGTACTACGCGCCGCCGGTAAAGATGCCCGTCGAAATGCTTGAGGCTCGCGTGACAGGCTTATGTGAAGAATGGCGTGGGTGACGTGCGATCCGTGGCGGATGGGTCGTCTATGGTCGGGGCAAGTCGCCCGAATCAGGCTTGCGAGGCATGAGACGATCAACTCGCGCGCAGGAAGTCGCGGACGATGCGATTGTATTCGCGCGGCTTCTCCATGTTGAGATGATGGCTTGTGCCGGACATCGAGACCTTTTTCGCGCCAGTGATTTTTGTCCGGAGCGTCTCCGCAATCCTGAGGATGTTGGGAGCGTCAAGGTCGCCGACGATGATTAAGGTCGGCGCTTTGATGGCCGAGAGGCGTTCGATGGATGGTTGCTTGGGCCACGTTAGATTGATCGGTTGAGGAGTCGGCCCCCAGTACTTGAAATTATCCGCCAGCATGCGCCGCACTTTCTGTGTGTAAGCGCGATTGTTTCTCCCCGTGGCGAAGAAAGGATGCTCCATCCACAGCTCGATGGCCCGCTCCATGCCTTCCTGTTCCGCAGCTTTATAGACAGCCACAGTCCTTTCATTCCTCGGGGACGTATCACCTCTCAAGCCTGAGGAAGTCAGCACCAGCGCGTCAACCATTTCAGGATGTTCGAGCGTGAAATCGGTGGCGATCATCCCGCCCAGAGATAACCCTACGAGAGACGCGCGCGAGACCTTCAGGAATTTCAGCAGGGCGTAGAGGTCTTCGACGTGAGAGAAAGCGGTCGTCGGGAACTCTGACTTTCCGAAGCCACGCAGGTCATAGCGTATGACGCGGTAATGTTTGGCAAAGTCTCGGAACTGATCGTCCCACAGGCGACTGTCTACCAACCCGCCGTGAATCAAAACTACAGCCCGACCCTGACCCGCCGTTTCGTAATAGAGCTTTGTGCCGTTCACCTCTGCCAGACCAGACGTGACGGCCTTCGCTTCCTTCGCGCATACCTGTGTGCAGACGAATAGTAAAAGAGCGAGAGCGCAGACGAAGCACTGCGCGCGGTCTGGTTGTCCAATTTTAGCCATGCGTTGAGCCACAGTGTTCGCTAGGCCGTAGACTCGTCGACGAAGTTTAACTCGACGCGCACGCTTGCAGGATCACTGACGAATATCTGTACCTGCCCGAGCGATGCCACCTCCGCCATCCTGTATGGAATATCCAAACGCTTGAGACGGTCAATCAGTCCGGGCAGCCCACGGCAGGTGAAAGCTATGTGGTCAAGGAAGCCATGTGCAGATTCAACATCGTCGCGTGCCTCTTCATGGTCGTCAACCGTGAGGTGAATGATGGGCTCCTCTCCGGCGTATAGCCAGAAACCCTTGCGCCTGAAACCGGGACGCTCTCCGACCTTGAGCCCCAGCACGTCGACATAAAAGTCCCGCACCTTCAAAAGCAATTCCGACGGGGCTGTGATATTAAAATGATTGATGCCAATGACACTCATCGCGCCTCCTCACCTTGAGCGCCGAACGCCTGAACAAATATGCGCTGCGCGAAAAGCATTTTACTCGATCAGCGCGGACAACAAAAGAATTGCCGCGAGGGTTAGTGACCTGGTTTCATATCTCAGCGTAAACTCTGCGCCTGCTCTGCGTCTCTGCGGTGAGAGTTTCCAAGCACCGATTCACCGCCGAGACGCGGAGCAGCCGCAGAGAAATCGCAGACTTTATATTCAATGAAGACACTACTCGCGGGGAGTCATGTTGCTGCGAGAAGCATTGTGCTTTTGTCAGTGTTGAGAGGGATACGCCGCTGACTTTGTCGCCTTTAAGGTTTTTCCGGAGTCCGTTTGCGCAGCGAGATGCCGCCGATTCCTGAACCGTCCTCGAAGGTGACGATGCCGGGCAGGATAGTCAACTTGCTCAGATGATGTGTGCCGATGGTATTGGCGCTCACGCCCCTCATCCCTTCAAGCTGATCCTTGGGCAGCTTCAAATCGATTTCCTCGTCGGCCAGGAATGACTTGCGTGCTGCGGGATTGGTCTTGGTGTAGTCCCCATACGTAACAGAGAACATAGGAATCGGCCCGCTCACCCCCAGCTCGGGAAAGCCAACACCGAACCCCAGAACAGTAATCGTCTTGCCGGAGACGTTCCTGACTCTGAAGGTCAAAGTGTCCAGCCAATCCTCATCGGCGGCAAAGGGCTGACCAGTCTGGATGGACTTGCCATCCACCTTGATGTCCACGATCTCCAACACCCTCGCCTCAGACCCCAAGCGAACGGGATGCCAATCGACGACCCTGTCCGACTGTTGCCCGTGGACGAGATAGGGCATCGTTAAAGCGATGATGGCCGCGCACAACATTCTTTGAAAGACGGACTGGGGCATTCTCTTCATGACTTATCTTCTCTCCTGTAACCCGCACACTCCACGGACGAGAACCAACACGCGAGAGAGCATACAGCATTCAATCGGCAGCGAACAAAGACGACGATAAAAGAAACGCTGCCCGGGCCTTCGAGTTCCAAAGACTTGTTCGGCCCGGCATACAGAGATGCCAGCTCATTCATCTTAGTTTTCACAGCCCGTCGTGATCGTCAGCTCAAGGCGAGTTGCTTTAAGCATGCGGCGCGATCAAGGCTTTCACGACCTTGCCCGTTGCGACTGCGGCCAGTGCTTCGTTAGCCTGATGCAGATTGTAACGATCAAGCTTAAGGAGCGACCAGGGTCTTGAGCGCGAAGGGTCTGCCATAATCTGTACGCCTCTGTAAAAATGCGAGAAGTCAGAGCCCCAGCAGCCGCGCACGTCCAGATGTTTTTTGTTCAAATCCAGATGCGGATTGAAAGAGACTTCGCCGTGATCCGTATATTGACCGACGACCAGGACGCGCCCGGCGTCGCGCGTATAACGCATCGCTTCGACGACCGCTGCGGGCGCGCCAGTGGCTTCAATGGTCACATCTGCGCCGCGCCCCTCTGTCTGCTCAAGCACCCAACCGGCGCGCGCCTGCACATCATTCATCTCGACACTCAGCGTCGCGGCTGCTCCTATTTCGAGAGCCGCTGCAAGTCTGTGCTCGGGCGCACCTATGCATAAGACACGCAACGCTCCGCGCATCAGCGCAAAGATAATGACGGAGAGTCCGACTGGCCCGCTGCCGAGCACCAGCACAGTATCGCCCAGCATCACGTCCGCACGCTCCACAGCGTGCAGAGCGGTGGGAAGCGCGCAGCCTCCGGCCATAAACTTTTCAAAATCAACCTCGCCCAGACGTATGCAGCGTGTGTCCGGCTTCAGATAAAGCTTCTCTGCCCAGCCGCCAGTCAGTCCGTCCTGTAATCCGTAGGTGATGCCGTAGACTTTGCGATGCGGACAACGCGTGGCGGCTTTGGCGACCAGGCAGTGCCAGCAGGCGTTGCAGGTAGCATGCACATCCAGGAAGGTCACGCGATCACCTTCCATAAAAGGCTGCCCCGTAACATCCAGCAATCGCCCGCGAATTTTTTCGAGGCGACCGACAGAGACGTGGCCCGGGATCAGCGGGTAAGGCACGCCCGCGAGCCGTCCCTGTTGCAAATAAACGTCAGTCCCGCAGACCTCGCTTAGCTCGATATTCAGCAGAGCGGAGTTCGGCTCTAACTCCGGCTCTTGAAACTCGCGCACCTCTACGGGCGCGTGCGGCTCACGTATCAATGCTGCTAAAACTTTTGCCATCAGATTATCAACGCACAAAATTGAAACGAGCAGGGCATCCCGATCGACCCGGCATTGAGCGCCCGCGACAATTTACATCGAAGTAAGCAGGATGAAAAGAATGCTTCCGGGCGTAGCGCTTGGAATGAGTCTTTGGACAGCGTGTGAGTAAAGATCGCGCCCCGCTTGAGCCGGAATAAAGGGAGCACTGACGAGAGCCGCCTTCTGGTCGCGCGGATAAGCATCTGACCGCTTATCAGTTTTGAGAGAAGAATAATGAAGGGTTCACCGCTCTGTGGTAGAAGTTGAGGTATCTAGGCCCAACTTTGCTACCGGAGACAGAACCATGAACCCTTTGCGACACTACCCGATTCTCGCTTCTTT
>DATLMN010000275.1:0-11491 GCA_035537255.1 Pyrinomonadaceae bacterium
CAGGACGTTGGTGACTTTCTCGTCTATCTCGATGCCCGTTTCGTGATAGACATCGGAGAGATGGGCTAAGGCCAGGGCCATGTAGAACTCGCTCTCCGTCGCGCGGATAGTCTCAAGCGCCTGCAATAAAAGTCTCGCGGCCTCTGTGTTGCGCTCGGCTTCCGCGTGTTTGAGGGCGAGGTGCGTGAGGGCCAGAGATTTCTTGTAAGCCCATTCAATCTGCTCCGTCACGCGCTCGGCTTCGGAAAGAAGAGAGCGTGCGCGTTCCTGCTCGCCTTCTTTCCAAAGCGCTCCGGCGATGTCTGTCAAAGCGACCGCCTTGAGATAAGCGTCTTCGATCAGCCGCGCCATGCGCAGAGCAGCATCCGTTGCTTTAGCGCTGCTGAGGTCTTTGGCGATTCTCGCAAGGGCTTCGTTTCTCTCACTGTCGCCCTCGATCATCTTTGCCGTCTCGATGGCCCTGTCGTATTGAGCGGCGGCGGCGTACTGCACGCTTATCTCCCTAAGCGCCCTGTAGCGTGTCGCAGGGTAATTGCCTTCGTCGTAAAACTCTTCGTCCTTGACAGTTTGAACCGCGCGCGAAAGTAGATTGAGGGCCTCGTCCTGTCGAGCCGCTCTGAGATGCTCAGCGGCGATGCCGGTCAGTGCCGAAGCTGTCTGAAACGAATCCTCTATCTCTGTGGTGAGCGCGAGCGCTCGATCACCGTCACCGATGCGAGCGTATGCATTGCTGACGTGCGCGAGCGTGCTTTCACGTAAGACGGTGATCTCTATCGTCTCGGCCAGGCGCGAAGCCTCCGCCAAAACCTCAGCGGCTTTGTCCTGCTCTCCGGCCTCCCAGTACCTGACGGCGACATCGACAAGGACGCTGGCTCGGTCTTTCACCAGCTCAATCGTCTGGGCCAATGTGAGAGCCTCTGAAACAGAGTCCGCAGCTTCTGCGCCTTGCCCCGCGCTGAGTTGTCTGGCGGCCAGCTCAGTCAAAGCCCAGGCGGCGGAGGGCGCATATTCTATGTTGCGTATGATCTCAAGGGCTTTGTCATAATGGCCGGCAGCGGCGCATTGGACGGCGATCTCCGCCATCACGGACGAAGTGTCGTCAATTTCACCGGCCATCTCAAGGGCTTTGTCATAGTCGCCCGCCTTCGCCAGCTTGATACTGATTTCCGCAACGGCCGAAGCACGAAAGCTCTGGTCATCGACGCCTGTGAGCAACTGCCGAGCTTCATCCAGCGCGCCCGCGTCCGTCGCCTTGACGGCGAGTTCTCCGAGCGCCCTGTCCTTGATAAAAGGGTCGTCGATGGTTTCGACGAGCGCGAGGGCAAAGTCCGATTGGCCCGCGTCGGCATAACGCGCGGCCATAACAGTCATCGCTTCGCCGTAGCCCTCAAGATTATTTATCGTCTCGGCGACGCGCGTCGCGCACGCCAGCACGTCTGCTTCGGCCAGTTCGTCGTCAATCAGATAATCTGTCATTTGTTCGATACTCGCGAAAATGTTGGGAAAGAAATTTACAGGGATTAACAGGGTAGACAGGATATAAAAACTCAGGCTGACAGCATTGAGCTTTAAATCTCAAATGTTAAATTTGAAATCTCGAATCTCTTTTCTCTGATCTGCTTTTATCCTGCTTATCCTGTCCATCCTGTTTGAATCCGCTTTGAAGAGCATTGACCTTCGCTTTTGTCAGCGAATCTCAGTATCAAAGCTTTAGTCAAATTTTCTTCCGGGTCGAAGTACTATGCCGTTTGTCGGGGACACTTCGTCGGAGAGGTATGCTTTACCAGTGATTCTGGTTCTCGTCCCGAGCGCAGGCTGCACGGTCGGGTTCTCCGGATACGTTCGCCCGTCGAAGCGCAGGGTGACGTAGTAGCCGCGCGTGATACCGCCGCCAGACACGTACACAATAAGGTCGCTCCACCCACGGGCTCTCTGCTGACTGACGATGATGGGAGTCCTCGTCAGCCCGATGGTTGCAACAACGTGATAGCCGTTTCGCGCAGGCTGAAGGATCAAAGTATTACAGCCGCCCGTCCCGCAGATTGCGGGGCCGACAAGATGCACTATCGCCTCGAAGTTGCCGTCACCGTTGAGGTCAACGCGATTGTAGTAGTAACGAATCTCGCCCGCAGAAAAATCACCTTCACTTAAGGTTTGAAGAATAACCTTTTCAATCTCGGGATCAGGCGAAGTCTCAGAACGTATGTAGCGCACGCCGCGCAATTTGTTTCGCCCCTGCCCGGCGCGCGATGCCGCTTCCACCTGAAATGGCTGGAAGGCGTTTGCGGCGCAGGAGATTATCAAGACGGCCAGCACAATCTTTCTCATGAAACTTCTCCCGCTTAGTTTACGCTCTGTCTGGTCAACTCGTTGGCGAGATCATTTGCGCCGTAAACTTTGCGCAGCGCCTCTATCATCCCGCGCGAGTCGACACAGATCGAGCGATTCTGCGTCTCGTCGTAAACGTAATCGCCGATCAGGGATTGTATGTTGCCGTCGAAGAGCAGGCCGACGATCTCAGCATCCTTGTTGAAAACGGGCGAGCCGCTGTTGCCGCCCGTCGAATCCACTGCGGCGACGAAGTTAAAAGGCATCTTCAGATCGAGCGCACTCTTTTTTGTTAGCCAGCGCGCGGGCAACTGGTACGGAGGCCGGTTGTGGTGCGCGTCCGCACGATTGTAGAGCCCGGCGAAATCCACGAACGCGGGAACTGCTTTGCCCTTTTCCATGTAGCCCTTGATTGGCCCAAAGGCCAGTCGCAGCGTGAAAGTCGCGTCCGGGTACATCTTCGTCCCGTTGATCTCGAACAGGGCGCGCGAGATTTTGGCGTAGCTCGTGCGCTCCGTCCCTTCCAACTCATCCATGTAACGCTTGCGCACGGCGCGCGCTTCCGGGTCAACGTCGCGCGCCAGCACGATCATCGGGTCGGTTGAAGACTCAATCGCTTTAACTCCGCCTGCGGCCAATTGACGACGAAAGGCTACGTCTTTGAGCTTAGTTCCGCCGATCAACTCTGCGGCGCGCGCTTCGGGCGATTTACCACCGAGTGCCTTGCGCACCAGAGGATTCGTCGCGCCAAGCTCGTCACGCATAAAGGTGAGCGAGGCCGTCAGCTTGGCCTGCTCGAAATCGTCGTAAATGGGAGCGGGCGAAAAGAGCGTCAGCTCTAAAGTTTCGCGTGCGGCGTCAGTGAAGTCCGGCAATCGCTCCTCGTTGGGCTTGGTGTTTTCAGAGGCGAGGCGCACGAGACGGCGCGCGATGTCGAAGAGCGTCGAATTAAAGCCAGCCGTCCTGAACCCTGTGGTGCTTTCCAGGAATCTTCGCTCGCGCTCGTAAGAGCGAAGCGCGCGGCGCGCCCCTGCAATCTCGTCCCACGCCTGTGCATACTCTTTTCTCTTCTTCGGATCGGCATTAATCATTCGGCGCAAACGTTCTTCTTCGCTGATCTTCTTCGCCATGATTGAGCGGTCGCGCAGTCCTTCGACCTGTCCGCGCCAGAGCTTGACGGCGTTCTCTATACTCAGGATTTCCGACTGCGCGCGGCGCGCCTGCTCCTCTCCCTGCGCGCTGTAACGGCGCAGAGCTTCCAAACGGTTGGTGTACCACTTGAGCATAAAAGGGAGACCGAAGTCGCGCATATACTCCATGTGCGCGACCGTGTCCAGGCGTCCCGTCGAGCCCGGATTGCCGGAGATAAAGATCAGCTCGCCCTCGCGCGCACCCTCCTTTGACCAGGCGAAATAGTTCTCAGGCTTGACCGGCTTGTCGTTCTCGTAAACACGAAACAGCGCCATGTCCAGGTTGTAGCGCGGGTATTCGAAATTATCCGGGTCGCCGCCGAAGAACCCTATATTTGCTTCGGGCGCGAAGACAAGGCGCACGTCCGTGTACTGTTTGTAGCGATAGAGATTGTACTGGCCGCCCTGATAGAGCGTGACGACATCGGAACGCAGTCCCGTCTGTTTGTTTGATTCGTCCTCTATGGCTTTGATCGCGCTGTTGCGCGCATCGTTGGCCGCTGCCTGCGTCATCCCCTGCTTGACAGCGCCTTCGACGCGCGCAGTAACGTCCTCTATGCTCATCAAGACGTTTAGCTCAAGGTCCGGAGCACGGCCCTCTTCCTCGCGCGTGCGCGCCAGAAAACCGTCCTTCATATAATCCTTCTCTTCCGTGCTCAGCTTGGCGAGCGTGTCTTCTGCGATATGATGGTTGGTCAGCACCAGCCCGTCCGCAGAGACGAAAGCGCCCGAGCCGCCGTTATTAAAACGCACAGATGCGAGCTGCACTTTCCTGAGCCAGGCGTCAGTGATGTTCACGCCGTAACGCTGCTTCAATTCAGCTTTGGGCACATTATTAAAAGGCCACATGCCTTCGTCCGCGCGCGCCGCCGGCGTCAAGACGGAAATAATAAGAAGGGCTAGACTGATGACGAACGCGCACAACTGTTTTCCTGATCTCATATTGATCCTCTTAAAATGGATTAAAATTCTTGCGTTGGGAGCTTAGAGTTATATTATCCAACGGGGATGCCTGATTAGTCACGCCCACACCATGTATAATGCGATGTATAATGGTGCGGCGATGGGTCTACTAAACTGGATGCGCGCACGGAAGAGTATGGATAACGAGGCGATTGCGGAGCGTTTCAACCGGCTCGCGAACCTGATGGAGATTCGCGGCGATGATCGTTATCGCATACGCTCATATCGCAACGCCGCCGAATTGATCGAGACCTGGCCCACGCCCTTAAAAACCATCGCGGCGGAAGACGGCGCGAAGGGCTTACAACAAATCCCCGGCGTGGGCAAAGCGATCAGCGGCAAGATCATCGAGCTACTGGAAAAGGGCACGTTCGATGCCTGGGAAAAGCTGACCGCCGAGACGCCCGAATCGGTGCTTGATTTAACCAGAGTGAGCGGCATCGGTTTGAAGACTGCCGCCGTGCTTCATCAGAAGTTCAAGATTTCCTCGCTGGACGATCTGAAAAATTTCGTCGCGGGCGGCGGCCTTGAGATGGTCGACGGGATCGGAGAAAAAAGCTCCGAGAGAATCCGTGAGAGCCTCGCGCGCCTTTGAGAACAGAAAGCGCTGCGATCAACAGTAGCTGATAAGGAAATGATTGAGCAGTGCTTTCCTTAACTGAGTATGAAGCACATTGACAACTCACCACAGAGACACAGAGGACACGGAGGATACACGGAGGCTTGAATTATTTCTCTGTGCTCCCTCTGTGTTCTCTGTGTCTCTGTGGTGAATTACCCGTTCCAGCTACTCGATTGAGATTGCATCTCATATCGTAGTCGAAAAGTCCGCAATCCTTTATTATCCAAAGAACGATTAAAGATGAGCGACCGAAGAATAGCACAGCGTGTGCATGTCCATCTTAATGCGCGTTGGGAAGGCGTGCTGGCCCGGCGCGAGGGCACGATCAGCGACATCAGCCAGACCGGCTGCTTTATCCTGACTTCGGATGAGGTAGAGCAGGGCGAGTTGGTACGGCTTGAGATCGAGACGCCGACGGAAGGCTGGATTTATCTGTGGGGCGAAGTCGTCTACCTGGTCGCAGAGATGGGCTTTGCCGTCCAGTTCACAGGCGCGGGCGAAAGCGAACAGGCGATGCTGGACCTCTTGATAGATTATTATCGCCCGGAAGAATCTAGCGCCGAGGACGAGGTCACACAAAGCTGAAAGGTTGACCGCATGACTGAAATCTTCGTCAGCACGGATGTCGAGACGGATGGGCCCATACCCGGCCCGTTCTCGATGCTCAGTCTGGGCTCGGCGGCTTTTCTCGCGGACAAAACCCTGGTCTCGACCTTCTACAGTAATCTTGAGCGGCTGCCCGGAGCGGGCGAGCACCCGGAAACTATGAAGTGGTGGAAGACGCAGCCGCGCGCCTGGGCCGCTGCGCATGAAAATCCGCGTCCCGTCGCAGAGGTCATGCACAGTTACGTCGCGTGGCTCAAGGCTCTGCCGGGCCAACCCGTATTCGTCGCCTACCCCGCAGCCTTCGACTACATGTTCGTGCAGTGGTATCTGATCAACTTTACGGGCGAGAGCCCTTTCTCTTACGTTGCGCTCGACATCAAGACTTTCGCGTGGACGATTTTGAAGACAGACTTTCGAGAGACGACGAAATCCGTCATGCCGCCCGGCTGGTTCGACGCGCAACCCGAATTGACGCACCAAGCTTTAGAGGACGCGCTCGATCAGGGCAAGCTCTTCTGCAACATGCTGGCCGAACATCGCAGCAAAAGGTGAACGCTTCACTCGCTCGATGGCAGGCTCTGTGTCTAGAACCAGCGGCGCGCCCGCTGCTTTAAGTCTTCCGCAGATTTTTCTCCGGCAAAAATAGAGAGATGAGATAGGCAGGAATCAGATTCCAGATCACGCCCGCGCCGAACATCGCCGTCCATCCCCACAGGCTGCCTGGCCCATGCTCTCCACCAACAAGCATCTCCGGAAGCATTGCTGTGAAATAGAACAAAATAAGCAGGAGACAAAAAGATTCATTATCGCAACCCTTCGTCAGCCAAACAAAAGCGATTTTTAGAACTTCGAGAACTATGGCGATCAGCGCGACTCGCTTCACATCATTACGCTGGGACGCCAGAGGCAAAGTAATCCCGAGCGCAATTAAGAGAAGGATAATAACCATTCAGATAGAAACTATTATTTGACGGATTGCACTTTAAGCGCCGCTGGTGGCGATCATCGTGCCTTCGGCCTGTCGCTTGACGATGACGAGCGTGATGTCGTCCGCAGCGGCTGTGCCCTCTGAGAATTTCGTGAGCGCGGATTCGATGCGGTCGCGTATGCCTGAGGCGCTCGCTTCGATGTTGCGCATGACCGTATCACTCAGGCGCTTGACGCCGAACTCTTCGCCCTGCGGATTGCCTGCTTCAGAGACGCCGTCCGAATAGATGACCAGCACATCGCCCGGCTGCAATTGCGTGCGCCCTTCGCGAAACACAGCATCGGGCTTGATGCCGAGCGGCAGTCCGCCCGAAGAGAGTTGTTCGACTGTGCCCGCCTGATGGACTATGAGCGGCGGATTATGCCCGGCGTTGAGAAAGGAGAGCGCGCCCGTCTGCGGATTCAGTTCCGCATAAAAGAGCGTGACGAAACGATTGGGCGGAATATTGTCCGCGAGATAACGATTGACTGCGCTGATCGTATCGACGAGCGAATCATGCGAGGCGGCCTGCGCATGCACTGCCGCGTGAAGCGAACTCATCAAAAGGGCTGCGGCAGTTCCCTTGCCTGACACGTCGCCGAGCGTGATGATCAGACGACCATCCTCGCGCTCGATAAAGTCGTAATAGTCGCCGCCGATCTCGTAACAGGGAAAGCTGATGCCCTGCAATTCGTAGCCGGGAACTTGCGGCGGCGCTGTCGGTTGAAAGCGCTGCTGGATTTCGCTCGCCAGTTGTAATTCGTGCTCAAGACGCTGGCGGTCTATCTGTTCCTCAAGCAGCCGCGCGTTCTCCACACGTATCGCTGCCACGGAAGCGAGCGTCGTTAAGACCTTCAAATGATCTTCCGTGAATCTTCCCTCTGCGATTGGCGAATCCGCGTAGATGATGCCGAACACTTTTTCGCCTACCCCTAAGGGCACGGCCAGCACGGAGTGAATGCCTTGCAGCGTCGTCGTGCTGCTCATAAAACGTGGGTCGTGCTGCGCGTCAGAGGTCAACACGGATTTGCCCTTACCGATCACTTCATCCATGATCGTGCGGCTGACGCGAATCTCGCCGACCTTGCCCTGCCGGTCGCGCAATTGCGCGACGCTGACCTTTAATTCTTCGCTTCCTTCGTCGCGCATCATGATCAGGCAGCGGTCTGCGGGCACGGCCTCGAAGACTAAGGCGGCGATCTGTTGGAGCGTTTCGCCGAGCGTAGCTGAAGCGAGCAGCGTCACGCCCACTTTACTGATGAGGGCGAGCAGGTCGCTCTGTTTGTCCGCGCGCTGCCTGGGCTTTTCCGGATCGGGCTGCGTGCGCGCGCCCTCTATGGCTTCCAGCAGTCCGGAGGTTGTGCGATCCGCAGAGTTCAAAGCGATGGTGGCTTCCATCTCCGGCATGGAGTTGTTGTCCGTGATCATCGTCGCGCCCATCAGCGCCGATTGATCGTCGAAGACAATCTCCGTCTCGCCGATCTGCACGCGCCCGCCGGGCGTCAAGGCGATTGGCCCACCGACGGGCGCGCCGTTGTAAAGCGTGCCGTTGGCCGAGCCCAAATCCTGCAAGATATATTCGTCGCCCTCTTTGCGCACTTCTGCATGGACGCGCGAGGCGAAAGGGTCCGGGATACAAAGGTCGTTGCGCGCAGAGCGCCCGATGGTGATACGCAGGCGTCCCAGCGGAAAGGTGTCCGGGTTGCGGTCGGGATACTTGATGATGAGTTCGGGCATCGTCTTGATTTTCTGTCTCTTCGGTCTCTAGCTTAAAAGCGGCTCAAGCGTAGAGTTTACTACTACGAGGTTTGTTCTGTCTTTCGCACCTTCAGCCCTTTCGCGCACACAGAAGATTGAAACGTTTTCAGGGGCGTGATTGTTTCTTCCGTCGCTCATATTCACGTCCTAAGAGCTGTGCCGAGCGGCTCGCCTGCGCGCTGTGCGGCCCATTTGTGGCACGCAGGAAATAGTTGAGCGCGGCCTTGAGTTCGCCGTCGGAGAGCGTCTTCGGATCTCGCCCTTCCGCGTAATACTCCGCGCCCAGATAATAATATGCGTCCGCCACGCCGCCCGACGCTGCCGCGCGAAATTCTTCGAGCGCCGCGCGACGGTTTCCGCTCTCCCACGACTGTTGGCCTCGCTGATAACGCTCGCTGGCGGACAGCACGGGCGCTGTTGCGGGCGGCGCGCTTTGATCCGACGCTGGCGTCGTCGCGGGCTTTGCGGTCGAGGTTGCAGGCGCTTCCGGATGCGCTTCTGCTTGCGTGTCGCGCGTGCGCGCGGAAGGCGCGGGCTTTGCTGCGCCGTCTGTCTGCGGCAAACCCTCTTGTGTCGCAGGCTCTGTCGGCGGCTGTGTGCCTTCGGAAGCGACGGCAGGAGGCTGAGCCTCTACGCTCACAGGAGCAGTTGACGGTTCGGTCGCGGTCGCGACTCTCGATCTGCGAATATATATAAAGGAGAACACCGCTGTGACGAGCAAGAGGCCAAGGATTGGAAGGGCCAGCCAGCGCCACTTGCGACGAGCATTGCTTGAAGTAGCAGCGGTCGAAGGCTGAAGTGAAGGCGCATCCGTGCCCGGCGCGTCCGGTGTTTTGAGCGTCGAGGTGACGGCGGGCACTGTCGCAGAGCCGTCCGGAGATGATCCGTCCGCTTTGATGAGCAGCGCGTGACTGGCGTGACCGTCGCCGTCTGCGTGATCGCGGCTGACGCGCCTGAGCAGGTCTTCCATCTCGGCGCGCTTGATTCTGGAAGTGCCCGTCGCTAATTCGTGCGACTCTTCCGTCCACAGACCATCTGTCGTGCGCCCCTCGTCCACGAGCGGAATGGTTTGCGCTCCGGGCGAGATGGGCGAGTCCGTATCATGACCGCCACTGATTCTGAGCGGCACGCCACAACGACGACAAAAACGGGCTTCAGGCGTCGTCGTAGCTCCGCAACCTGGACATTCCCTTGGCATTCGTTTGTCTCTTCGATCCGCGAGGATTTCAGCGAACAGCAGCAGCAGCGCGCGAGCGGCGTGTAGTAGTGTCGCGTATCACGACCGTCCCGGCGATCATATCATGAAGAGCGCGGCCCTGTGTGCTGACAACCGCGATGAGGAATCCAAGCCCGAAGGGGAGGAGAGAAAGCGGATAGCCCACCAGATGACGCAGCAGCGAACGTCCCACGCCGACAGACTGCCCGTCTCTACGCACCACACGCAGCCCCGTGGCCCATTTGCCCAGAGTGCGTCCGCGCCACGCCGCCAGGACGACAAAATTCAGGACGCCGACGACCAGCGCGACGATGACGCCCAAGGTCTCTGCGCTGTCGCCGGAAGTGCGCGTCCCGCCGCCGAGCATACGCGCGACCAGCGTACTGAAGGCGAGGATGCCAACCAGTATGATGTAATCGATCAGCAGCGCTCCGCAGCGCAAAGAGAACGGCGCGCGAAATCTTTCCAGGTCGGTCTGCGTTGCCACGCGCGCGCCCGCGCTCTCCGTCTGAACCAAAGCGGTAGTCTCTATTCTAGCAGTCATAAATCAGTTTTCAGTTTTTAGTTTCCAGTTTTCAGTAAAAGCAGTAAATATCTGGCTGAAAACTGAACACTAAAAACTGATTGCTCTTTCGTCATCCTACCAAAAAATGGAGCGTGGTTTCGCCCAGTCGCAGCTTGTCTCCACTCTTCAAGGCGCGCGGCTGGCGCGGCGCGAGCCGCAGGTCATCATTGATTACAGTGCCGTTGACCGAATTTAAATCTTCTATGAGAAAGACCTCGCCGTCGCGCCAGATGCGCGCGTGACGGCGCGAGACCTTCGTCTCAGGATCGAAGCGCGAGAGATCGACCTCAGGAAAGATATTCGAGTGCGGGTCTGAGCGCCCGACCAGATTGCTCTCCTTCTGCAAAGGAAACTGCGCGGCTTCTAGTTCCGTCGTGCCCGCGACGACCAGCTTGGCCGTGGCGCGCGCTGTGCGAAGCGCTGCGCTCGAACCGACCCCGGCCAGTGGTTGTCGCGCGCCGCAATGTGCGCAGAAGACATCGTCTGCGGCAATACGGCCTCCGCAGAAACCGCAGAAGACCATCTCCGTCTGAATAGTCTCGCCGCCGATCTGCTGACCCGACGGCGTGCCGTAGCTGACATCGCCTGTCTTCAATCTTTCCAGATGATGCGTCAGCGTATCGCGCATCTCTGCCGCCGAACGAAAACGCGCTTCAGGTTTATGCTCGACCGAGCGCATCAGTATCCGCTCCATCTCGACAGACAACGCGGGGTTGATCTGACGCGGGCGCGGGTTTTTCGTAAAGTCGAAGATCAGCAGCGGATTGTCCTGCGGGTCTGAGCCCGTCAGCAGATGAAACATCGTCGCGCCTAAAGAGTAAAGGTCTGAGCGCGGCTCGACCTTGCCGCTGAAGAGTTCCGGCGGCGCATAGCCCATCGTGCCGACAGCCGTCACGCCCTTCTCCTGCTTTGTCACCCAGCGGGCGATGCCAAAATCTATGAGCATGACGCGACCGGAATTTCCGTCGATCATCAGGTTGGCAGGTTTGAGGTCGCGGTAGATGATCGGCGTGCGCTGGCTGTGCAGGTAATCCAGCACGTCCGCGACCTGAATGGCCCAGGCCGTGACGGTCTTTTCGTCTATGCGACCGCCGGGCGCATTCCTCAGGCGAGCGGCAATATCGCCTCCCGAAATATATTTCATGACGAGATAAAAGCGGCTCGCCGCGTCGTCATAAAAATAGTCGTAGATGGTCGGGATCGAAGAGTGCTCAAGCGAGGTCAGCAGGAGGGATTCGCGCTTGAAATCGTTGATCGCCTTTTCGTGCTGCGAGCT